>CAMNGG010000031.1 GCA_946537975.1 uncultured Treponema sp.
AGTGTTTATGCTTACTTCTTTATTCCAAACTATCCGAGTGATATTGCGACAGTAAACTTTGACCGTTCAGGCACTACTAAGATTGGAAAATATCTGCTCAACCACAGTTTTATGCTGCCTGGCCTTACCAGCGTAATTACTTCGACTATTGTCGGAACAATTCTTGTGAAGATTTTTTATTGATTGCTTGAAGCGGTGAAATATGATATTCTCAATGAAAACAAAGATTCCCGGGGAAAGTCCGGGAATGACACATTTTAAACAAGGAAATCACAATGAAACTCTGGGAAACTGGTGCAATTTACGAAAACGGAAAGATTAGCCCTGCCGCTGGCGCATCTGCTGAAGGCAGCAAAAAAACAATCGCTTATTCAATTTTACAGAAGCATAATACAAGCGGTGATGAAAGCAAGCTTAAAATCAAGTTTGATAAAATCACTTCTCACGATATTACTTACGTTGGAATTATTCAGACTGCCCGTGCTAGTGGTCTGGAAAAGTTTCCTATTCCTTATGTTTTGACAAACTGCCACAACTCTCTTTGTGCTGTTGGTGGTACTATTAATGACGACGACCACATGTTCGGTTTGACTTGTGCTCAGAAATATGGCGGAGTTTATGTTCCTCCTCATCAGGCTGTAATTCACCAGTATGCCCGCGAAATGCTGGCAGAATGTGGTGCAATGATTCTTGGTTCAGACAGTCACACCCGCTACGGTGCTCTTGGTACTATGGCAATCGGTGAGGGTGGTGGAGAGCTTGCTAAGCAGCTCCTGGGAAAAACTTATGATGTAAACTATCCTGGTGTTGTAGCAATTTATCTGACTGGAGCTCCTGTTCCTGGAGTTGGTCCTCAGGACGTTGCCCTTGCAATCATTAAAGAAGTTTTTGCAAGCGGCTTTGTAAAGAACAAGGTAATGGAATTTATCGGTCCTGGTGTTGCAAATCTTTCTGCTGATTTCCGTATTGGTGTTGATGTAATGACTACTGAAACAACCTGTCTTTCTTCTATCTGGGAAACTGACGGTAGGGTTGAAGAGTGGTATGCAATTCATGGCAGAGCTGGTGCTTATAAGGAACTTAAGCCTGCTGCCGGCGCTTATTACGACGCTGCAATCGAAATTGACTTGAGCGAAATCCGTCCTATGATTGCTATGCCTTTCCACCCAAGCTGCGCTTATACAATTGAAGAAGTTAATAAAAATCTTGATGATGTTTTAACTGACGCAGAAAAGCGCGCAAAGGTAAGTTTTGGCGACAAGGTTGATTTTAATCTCCACAACAAGATTATTGACGGCAAGCTTTATGTAGATCAGGGAATTATTGCCGGTTGTGCAGGTGGTGGCTTTGAAAACATCTGTGCTGCAGCTGATATCCTTAAGGGCAAGGACAGCGGAAACGGCAAGTTCGTTTTGAGCGTATACCCAGCTTCTATGCCTGTATATATGGAGCTTATGAAGAACGGTGCTTTTGGGGCTTTGATTGATGCCGGTGCCGTTGTAAAGACTGCCTTCTGTGGTCCATGTTTTGGTGCAGGGGATACTCCTGCTAACGGAGCCTTCTCAATCCGTCACTCAACAAGAAACTTCCCTAACCGCGAAGGTTCTAAGATTCAGAACGGCCAGCTTTCAAGTGTTGCCCTTATGGATGCACGTTCTATCGCCGCAACTGCCGCAAACAAGGGCTTCCTTACAGCCGCTACAGAATTCGACACAGAGTTCAGCGGAAAGAAGTATTTCTTTGACAAGGCAATTTACGAAAAACGTGTATACGATTCAAAGGGCGTTGCTCATCCTGAGGTTGAGATTCAGTTTGGCCCGAATATTAAAGACTGGCCAAGCATGAAGCCTTTGAGCGATGACCTTCTTATTAAGATTGTCAGTGAGATTCACGACCCTGTAACAACAACTGATGAATTGATTCCATCCGGAGAAACTTCATCCTTCCGTTCAAATCCACTCGGCCTTGCTGAGTTCACATTGAGCCGCCGCGACCCTGCTTACGTTGGACGCGCTAAGGCTGTTCGTGATGGCAGTGAAGAAGTGAAGGCTGAAGTAAAGACTACAGCGGCAGCTCTTGAAAAGTTCTCTGCAGGTTTTGGTGCCCGTGCGGAAGCCGCAGGCCTCGGTTCATCAATCTTCGCCGTAAAACCAGGTGACGGTTCTGCCCGCGAGCAGGCTGCAAGCTGTCAGAAGGTTCTCGGCGGCTGGGCAAACATTGCAAATGAATATGCTACAAAGCGTTACCGCTCTAACCTTATCAACTGGGGTATGCTTCCATTCTTGTACAAAGATGGAGACAAGAATCTTCCATTTGCAAACGGTGACTATGTATTTATCCCTGATGTAAAGAAGATGGTTAGCGAAAAGCTTCCGAGCTGCAAAGCATACGCTGTAAAGGCAGACGGCACTGTAAACGAATTTGAACTCAGTACCGGAGACCTTACCGACGACGAGCGCAAAATCATCCTGGCTGGATGTTTGATAAATTTTTATCGAGGGTAGATGATGAAATCGACTACCCTCAAAACGGACGTGTCAAGGCCAACGAGCGAAGCGTGCCTTGACGCGGACGTATAGAGATTAAAATACACTGGTGGTTTCGATATGCCCTTCGGGCTACTCAACCACCGGGCCTACAATAAATACGGTGGTTGAGCTTGTCGAAACTACCGCAGAACACAGGAGACAGTATATGGTAGACTACACAGAAGGTTCAGGTAAACAGTATCACACAGGCGTTGGCCCTGCCGACATTGGTAAGTACGTTATCATGCCGGGCGACCCAAAGCGCTGCGAAAAAATTGCCGCCCACTTTGATAATCCAAAGCTTGTTGCGGACATTCGTGAGTACACAACTTACACAGGTAGCCTCGAAGGAGTTCCTGTAAGCGTTACCTCGACCGGAATCGGTGGACCTTCAGCTAGCATTGCCATAGACGAGCTTGCTAAATGCGGCGCCCATACCTTTATCCGCGTGGGAACCTGCGGTGGTATGCAGGAAGACGTAATGGGCGGTGATATCGTAATTGCTACAGGCGCCGTACGTATGGAAGGCACCAGCCGCGAGTTCGCTCCTATTGAATATCCTGCTGTCGCAAATCTGGACTGTGTAAATGCCCTGGTGGCCGCAGCCGATGCCCTTAATGCTCCTCATCACACCGGCGTTGTTCAGTGTAAAGATTCCTTTTTTGGTCAGCACGAGCCGGAAGTAATGCCTGTAAGCTACGAGCTCGAAAATAAATGGCAGGCCTGGCTGCGAATGGGTTGTCTCGCCAGTGAAATGGAAAGTGCCGCACTCTTTATTGCCGGCCAGTTCCTCCGCGTTCGCGTAGGCTCCTGCTTCCT
>CAMNGG010000032.1 GCA_946537975.1 uncultured Treponema sp.
CTCTATCATTTTCATCATTTCTGTTTCCAATCCATCAGCATCAAATCCAAACTTATGATACAAATAAGGGGCATGTGCCATTGTCTCAAAATAATCAGGAATACCAAGAATCTTGAAATTCACTGTTATGCTTTCTTCCGAAAGTACCTGTGCAACCATTGAACCAAGCCCACCGATAACTGTATGATCCTGCGCTACTATGATATGCCCTGTTTTCGCAGCAGAAAGAATAGCAGTTTTATCAACAGGCTTTATTGAATACATATCTACCATCCGAATCTGCTTTCCTGTCTTCGCAAAAACCCGTTCAGCCGCCTCAAGAGCGTATTGAACGACTACACCAGAACACAAAAACGCGCCATCATCACCTTGCCGAGCGACCGTTGAGCCACCGACCTCTATGCAATACTCATTTCCATATCTATCAGCCACAGCTTCTACAGAACTACGGATATACAACGGCTTATCATAATTGAGAGAAAAATCAAGCATCCTCTTTGCCTGAACAGCATCACTTGGCTCGAACACGGTCATATTCGGCATAGCCGAAACAATCGCACAATCCTCTATAGCCCAATGTGTAGCACCAGAAATTCCTCCAGAAAGGCCGGCATAGGTTGTGACAAAGCAAACCGGTAAATTACCGTAGGCGACATCAGTACGTACCTGCTCGCAAGCTCTCATTGAAACAAACTGGGCCATACCGAATACATACGGTATAAATCCTTCATGCGCAAGTCCCGCAGCAAAACTTACAGAATTCTGTTCGGCAATACCGACATTGAAAGAGCGTTTGGGGTATGCTTCAACAAAACTTTTATTCCTGCAAGTTCCCATCAAGTCTGCATTGACAACAAGGACTTTGTCATTTTTTTCACCAAGTTCAAGCATATAGTTGCCCATTACATTGCGCAGGATGCTTTTCGTTTGTTCCGCCATATTTATACACTCCACTTTTTGTTGAACTGCAAATCCAACGCACAAACCGCCTCTTCATACTGTTCTTGTGTTATCTTTCCGGCATGCCATCGAACCTGATTTTCCATGAATGAAACGCCCTTGCCTTTTACAGTATGACAGACAAATGCCGTAGGTCTATCGGAGTTAGCAGATGGAAGTGAATCAAAAGCATTCTTCACTTCAGCAATATCGTTTCCGTTCAATTCGTACACATTCCATCCAAAAGCACGATATTTTTCAGCGATATCACCGAGAGATGTCACTTCATCAATCGTACCGTCAGCCTCAAGACCGTTGAAATCAATGATTGCGACAAGGTTTCCCAGTTTGTAATGCACGGCATTCATCGCGGCTTCCCAGACGGAACCTTCCGATTGCTCTCCGTCACCCATTACCGTATACACACGGCTTGTATGGTTGCCCTTAAGTCGCAAGCCAGCTGCCATGCCGCATGCAACTGGCATTCCATGTCCAAGGCTTCCTGTTGAAACATCAACGAAAGGATTTACAAGGTTACATGAATGCATGGAAAAGCGCCCGCCATCTGTTGCATATTCATTAATTACATCTTCAGCAGAAAAACAGCCGATAGCTGCCTGACAAAAACTCGTAACAGCCGAAGCATGCCCTTTTGAAAGCACAAATCTATCACGGCTTTCGTCTTTAGGATTCTTTGGGTTATACTTCATTTGATAAAGCCAAAGCACAGTCATTACATCGGCAATTGAAAGGTCGCCACCGATATGAATTACTTCTCTAGCACAAAGACTAAGAAGATTTTTGCGAATTTGCAGAGCCTTATACTCCAAGTCCTTCACTATTTCGACTCTTGTAGTCATCAGGCAGCCTCCGCACAGGAAAGGAGTACAATATGCCTTGCTGAATATGAATGTTTTTTTTGAACTACTCTACAGTTGTACCCCCCTCCACGATATTTCAGAGAAGTTATTTCTTTTTCTGACAAGTATGGAATCATATTATTCAAGTCCTTATCATATTCAAGTTTTGGCATTACAACGGTCAATTCTGGTAAACCAATCTCATAAATAGTTTCTTTTGCAGATAGTGAATCAAATTCATTTTTATATGAGAGATTGTATGCTTCTGCAATCTTCTTTATATCAGGAACTTGATACCCACCTTTTTTTGTTGTTCCAGCCATATTAGAATCAAAATACAAAGTCTGAAACTGTGTAATCATTCCAAGTGAAGAATTATTCAGTACATAAATGGAAACATTTAGGTGGTATTGAGAAATCAACATAAGGCTCTGCAATGCGAAATGAAACCCACCATCTCCTGTAATGCAGACAATTTTTCTATTAGGATTTGCAAAAACAGCGCCTACCGCGCAAGGAATCGCAAAACCCATTGGTGCAAGGCCACCACTGGAATACAATCTGTCTTCATTTTTAAGACTGAGCATTTGTGCGACCCATACTTGATTCTGTCCGACATCAGAAACAAAAGTTGCTGGTTCATTTACTGCCGAACACAAATTGCAGATTGCTTCATAAGGATTATCCGCATTTATATTTCTTTCAATTTCTTTTTTTTGAGAATACGCCTCTTTTATATTCAAACAGTATTCTGTCCAATCTTTTGAAATCGATAATACTCTGCTGTTAAGACTTTGTAAGAAATCACCAGTATCTGCATGAACATTCAGTTTATTATGAATCTTGCTATCATTAAGTTCATGTTCATCTATATCAACATGAATGAACTTTATCTTTTTTAATATTTCCGAATTAACATTTCCAGTCTGTCGCAAATCCAACCGAGTACCAAGTGCAAGAACAACATCTGCCTGTGAAAGAATTATATTTGCACAACGATTCCCATAACTACCAATCATTCCACAAAAATTATCAGCTTCTTCTGGAACAGTACCTTTTCCGAGCATTGATACAACATAAGGTATTTTTGACTTTGAAAGAAAATTTTTTGCTACATTCTCTAGATTACTCTGTAAAATTCCGTTTCCACAAATAACTAAAGGTCTTTTTGCATTTTTAAGTTCATTATAGGCTTCTTCAAATTGATTAAAATCCATCTTTGGATAATCAGGAACTACAGAAAAATTATAATCAAACTCCTGAATATCTGCCCTTGAAATATTCATAGGCAAATCAATTAAAACAGGACCTTTTCTACCAGATAGAGCGATAGATAATGCTTTCTTAATTTCATTTTCCAATTCTTCTGGCTTATTAACCATTACAGCATATTTTGTAATTGGCTTTACAATTGAAACAATATCCGTTTCCTGAAAACCAAGCTGACGTATTTTTTTATCATACTTGTATTCATAAGTATTAACTTGCCCAGTAATATACAACACAGGTATTGAACCAAAGTAGGCATCAGCTATTCCAGTCATCATATTTGTTGCACCAGGTCCACTTGTAGAAATTGCAACGCCAAACCTTCCAGATTCTAAAGCATAACCTTCAGCAGCAATAGCAGCGGACTGTTCATGATAACACTGAATATACTTTACCTTGTTACTCTTGCTTAAAGAATCAATAAGATGTGTTATCATTCCTCCTTGATACCCGAATACATGAGTAATGTTTTGAGATTCTAGAAATTTAACGATGCAATCAGACGCTTTCATTGTTTTTTGTTAACTGTATTTGAAATTTGTACATTATCTAAAAAACTTTTATATTTTGACTTTTTAGAAAAATACTTATTATCCAATGTATCAATAACTTTTAATCTTATGTCTGTATTTAGTGGCAACTGATTATTTATTATTGGTAAGAATGAAGAGATTTCAAAATCACCTTTTAGAACTTGTTTTGGGGATAATAAAACTTGATACTTTCGAGGATTGCTTGAATCAATTTGGGTTAATCCATCAGCAATTCCATATGGAGTATCAATTTTTCTTCCACAGAAATATATTTGCACATCCTTTATCTGAACATCTATATCGCCAATATTTATAATTTCAAAACTGTATAACGGAAAAACAGGACTATGTCCAAAAATGTTTTGCTCCCAAGCTTGCTTAAAGGTAAAAGAAATTTTCAATTTCCCTTTTTTAGTCTTACTAGAATGAAAAAGCTTCTTAACTATGCTCCATATAATTCCGACTAAGGCAATCCCCATACCCGAGAGAAACCATTCTTTATTAGAAATTAACCAATTATAAATACTGTCCATATTTAAATTACCTTATCTTTTACACGCTCGCCTTAATCACACTAATCATCTTATCAATCATAGTTTCTGTCATTCCCGGATATACACCAATCCAGAATGTATCACGCATAATACGGTCTGTTACAGAAAGATCACCAATTACACGGTAAGCATCACTTCCACGAATCTGGTCGAAACACGGATGTCGTGTGAGATTTCCGGCAAAAAGCGCACGTGTCTGAATATTTGCTGCTTCAATTTTCTTTACAAGTTCTGTTCTGTCTGTTCCTTCTTTACATGTTATAAGGAATCCGAACCAGCTTGGGTTACCATTTTCTACCGGTTCAGGAAGAATCAGTTTGTCCTGCAAACCTTCAAGACCTGCTCTAAGGCGCTTAAAGTTTTCCTTACGTTTTTCTACAAAACTTGGGAATTTTTCAAGCTGAGCACAACCTACAGCAGCCTGCAAGTCTGTCGCTTTAAGGTTGTAGCCAAAGTGGCTGTATGTATATTTGTGGTCGTATCCAAGTGGAAGTGTTCCAAACTGCTTGTCAAAGCGGTGTCCACAAAGGTTATCTTTACCAGAAGGACAGATACAGTCGCGTCCCCAGTCTCTCATTGAGCGGATAATTTTATGAAGAAGTGGATTACGAGTATAAACTGCTCCACCCTCACCCATTGTCATGTGGTGTGGCGGATAGAAGCTTGAAGTTCCGATATCACCTATAGTTCCCGTCTTATATGTTTTTCCGTCTAATGTATACTCAGAACCAAGAGCATCACAGTTGTCTTCAATAAGCCAGAGGCTATGTTTTTCACAGAAGACTTTTACAGCTTTAAGATTAAAAGGATTTCCCAAGGTATGAGCAATCATAACTGCCTTAGTTTTTGGACTAAGTGCTGCTTCCAGCTGAGTTACATCAATATTGTACTGTGGAATTGTAACATCAACAAAAACAGGAATTGCACCATATTGAAGAATTGGAGTTACGGTTGTTGGGAAACCACAAGCAACTGTAATAACTTCGTCACCACGTTTTACCTGTCTTTCTTTCAAAAGCGGAGATGTCAAAGTCATGAATGCAAGAAGATTTGCTGAACTTCCAGAGTTTACAAGAGAAACAAATGGAGTTCCAAGATATTCACCAAGCTGCTTTTCAAACTGGTCAGTATAACGTCCACTTGTAAGCCAGAATTCCAAAGTTGCGTCTGTTAGATTCATCATCTCTTTTTCATCAAACACGCGGCTTGCATAAGAAATGCGGTCTCCGTCCTTATATTCAGGGCGAACCATAAATTTTTTATAATATTCCTTTACACTGTTTAAGATTTCTTTTGTTGCTTCTTCTTTTGTTTTATTTTCAAACATTATTCTTCTCCATATATCTGTCATGCCGAACTTGTTTCGGCATCTTTTTTATAGATTCTGAAACAAGTTCAGAATGACGACTTATGCATTAAAATATTCTTTTATCTGTTTATCTGTAATTTCTGCAGCCGTTGTACCACTCTGTACTGCCTTTTCCCATTCAACAATCTTTTTCATTGCATCGCGGATTCCCCACTGAGGGTACCAGCCAAGAACTGTCTTTGATTTTGAACAGTCAAGTTTCAAGAAATTTGCTTCGTGTGGTGCATTAACTTCGCTTATATTTTTCCAAGCAGCGCCATTACCCCAGTTTTCGCAAAAGAGAGTTGCAAGTTGACCTGTTGTTACACAAGACTCATCATCTGGTCCAAAGTTGTATGAACCTACAAATGATTTATTTTCATACTGAGCTTTTGCCAAAGTTAAATAGCCGCGAAGACATTCAAGTACATGCTGATATGGACGTGTTGAATTAGGATTACGAAGAATTATTTCTTTTCCTTCTTCTACTGCACGAATACAGTCTGGAATGATTCTGTCTGTAGCATAATCCCCACCACCTATTACGTTTCCACTGCGGGCAGTTGAAATTGCAGGCGATTTATCTTCATTAAAGAAGGACTTACGGTAGCTGTAAGTAACCAACTCCGAACAAGATTTACTGTTAGAATATGGGTCATAACCACAGAGTTCTTCATTCTCGCGGTAGCCCCAGGCCCATTCCTTGTTCAGGTAAACTTTATCTGTTGTAATGTTTACAAATGATTTTACAGTATCGCAGGCACGAACTGCTTCCAGAATATTTACAGTTCCCATTACGTTACTTTCGTAAGTTCCAACAGGATCTTTATATGAAATTCTTACAATTGGCTGGGCTGCAAGATGAAGTACAATATCTGGCTTTGCTTCTACAAGAGCGGCTTTCAACTTTGTACCATCACGAATATCACCAATGATTGACTTAATCTGACTTGCAGTTTTTGTCTGTTCAAAAATACTTGGATTTGTTGGTGGTTCAAGAGAATAACCAGTTACCTCTGCTCCAGCCAGAATCAGAATACGACTGAGCCAGGTTCCTTTGAAGCCTGTATGTCCGGTCAGGAAAACTTTTTTTCCTTTATAAAAGTTTAATATTTCGTTCATTATTTTATTACCTGTTTTGTATGGATTGTCGGGTCAAGCCCGACAATGACACATTAATCGAGTTCGGAATGACAGACTCCTTATTACTTCTTAAAATGTCCCCAGACATCCCAAGGTGCTTTTTCTGTTGCCCATAGCTTGTTCAAATCTTCCTTATCTTTAAGCATATCCATTGGATGCCAGAAGCCGTCATGTTTATAGGCGTGAAGCTGTCCATCTTTTGCAATATTCTGAAGAGGAGCACGTTCCCACATAATGTCATGTGAATCTGCCGGGATATAATCTAATGCTTTATTTTCACAAACAAAAAAACCACCATTAATCCAGTTATCACTTGGTTTTTCCTGAAACTGACTAATTGTGCCGTCTTGTTGAATCTCAAGAGCACCAAAACGACCTTCGGGCTTTACAGCGGTTAAAGTAACAAGTTTTCCGGATTTTGCATGTGAATCTACAAGTTTTGAAATATCAACATCAGAAACACCATCTCCATAAGTGAGCATAAAAGATTCATTTCCAATGTATGATTTTGCTTTAGCAATTCGACCAGCAGTCATTGTATCTGGACCTGTATAAAGCATTGTTACTGTCCATGGCTCTGTTCGCATTTTATGAATCTGCACATCGTTATTTGCCATATCAATAGTCATATCAGAATAACGATTGTAATAGTTCAAGAAGTAATCTTTAATTACATGACCTTTATAACCGGTAAGAATTACAAAATCATTATAGCCATAGTGGCTATAGATTTTCATAATGTGCCAGAGAATCGGATATCCGCCGATTTCGACCATTGGTTTTGGAATAAGCTTTGTTTCTTCGCCAAGACGTGTACCCATTCCACCTGCAAGGATGAGAGTTTTCATGAATTTTCCTAAAATAATTATATTTATATAGAAAGAAATAAATAAATTTACCTACAACTTCGCCACGACGGCTACCAACGTACCCGCCTTAAGAACTTTTTTTCTAACCATCCGGTTACGTGCTTGAACCAAGCTCCATTCCTGCGATAGCTGTATTTTTTTACATATGTACAAGAAGGGAACTTAAATGTATGCCCTCCCTATAACACTTCCATTGTAGTTAAACTTGGAAGTCAAGTCAATTAAAAAAACAAGCTAAAAAACAATAATCTCTTTTAACCAAATCTGAGCAGATATTTCGCCAGTTGCTTTGTGTCTGGCAAATACAAAATAGCAATAGCCTTGCATTCCGTAGTTTTTAAGCAGTAAAAGTGCGACAGTAAAGCTTTCTATCATAGCCATTATCAAAGGTGAGTAGCAAGGCGTTTTTCGGTAACTTGCTCCACCTCACATTCATTTGTATAGCACTAATTACATCTTCCATCATTACAACAGAAAAGTCCTTCGTGAAGAACTTAAGCTGTGTTTCGAATAAATCGTATGAAAGCCCGTAATTCTTTGATAACGACCGTGAGCAATGTCACGAATATAATGGTATATTATAATGCTTATTTTATGAAGCATGCTTTTATTATACCTATAGTTTCATTTTTCCTACATTTTACTATCCAGGCTCTTACCTTTTTCTTCATGCTCGAAGTTAGGCAAGAAATCCTTCAAAATTGCTACTACTTCAGCTTTAGTTGTATTTGGCTTAGCAAAAGCGTTTTCAAGTTTTGCAAATAAATCTTGAATCTCACTTACTGGACGGGCAGTTCTATTTGTTACAACGCCCAATGACTCAAACTGGTTCATATCAGTCTGTTCTGTATCGGTAAAGAATTCTTCATATGCTTTTTCCCCAGTTGTATCTGAACCTGAAAAATGGACCGGATATTTCTTAGAACCTTTCTTCAAGTCTTCAGCCTTATCAATGGCTTCCTGGTCAGAACTGCATTCCAAAACTTCATATCCATTTTCGTGAAGGAAGTCTGTTGCAATAGAAGAAAAAGTTTTCATCTTTTTTTCTTCAAGTTTTGGAAAGTAAATCTCACGGTTCTTTCCGAGCATACAGGCAAGCATACAAATCTGACCGCTTTCCTGCGGACTTACAAAGTAACGCTTTACATCACTTGGTGCTGAAATTGGCTGAAGTTTAGACATACGGTCTATAAATCCAGCTGGTAGTGAACCGTTTGAAAAAGCAACATTGGCAAAGCGAGCTGTTTTTACAGGGAACTTATCAGAATAAGAGAAGATTACGTCTTCCATAATTCTCTTGCTTGCCCCCATAATATTTACTGGATTTGCAGCCTTGTCCGTTGAAACACAAAAATATTCCTCTGGTGGGAACTCTGCAAGTAAATCAAGAAGTTTTTTTGCATTTAGAACGTTATTCTGCAAAAGTGCTTCTACAGAATAAATATCTTTTTCGCTGCGGACATGTTTATGTGCAGAAAAGTTTGCAACGATATCAAAGCCGCCACGCGATCTAAACATTTTTTCAAATACAAGCTGAGCATAGTTGATTGGATATGGTACATAGTCGTCAGGAACATACATACCTTTTGTACTACGAAGGTCTCGGGTAAGTTCTGCAAGACCGTTTTCGTTTACATCAACTACTACAAGAGCTTTTGGATGAAACTGTAAGCAGGCCTTTATAAATGAACTGCCTATACTTCCAGCACCGCCAATTACAAGCATAGACTTTCCGCAAATCGCCTTTGTAAGGGCTGCCGAATTATTCTGAATGTCTTTAGCAAAAAGACTTGAGTCACGTTCGGTTACATATTTTGAGATAAATTGTTCTAGATTCATCATGCTTAGCATATATTCCTAAAATTAAATTTCTTTCATAAGAGGAACTACTGAAGTTAATGCCCCCCTATTAATTCCCCTTTCAGTTAAAGTATCAGTTATCTTCCATCGGCAACACTCCAAAGGAGAATCTACATTAAACCCTTCATAGTTAATGCTCGTAAAATTGCAAGTAAAAATATATTCGCCAGCAGCAAAAAGCCCCTTAGGAAAAGATAAATCAAATATATGAGTTCCCTCTGATAGATTATCAATTCTACTTGACTCCTGCTCTTTTGTGTCAAATGAAACTATGGTCTGCCCATATATGTTTTGAACAACAAAGTGTCCATATAAACCTGCCAATGGCCGTCTTGAAAGACAAGTCAATTGCAAATGAAGAACTTGCTGAGACTCGACAGCTGACGCTGGTTGCAAATTTTCATCAAAAAATTGAATCCTTTGCAATTGAAAAGGCTTGTTCTCATCATTTTTAAAAACACGACTGCTACCTATCTCGCTTCCATCAGAGTTTGATAAATAAAAACTTATCGCTTCCTCTATTTCCCCACTCTTTACTACCCTTCCCTTCTCCAGCACAATCCCCTTATTACACAAATTCTTCACCTGCGCCATATTATGACTCACAAACAGCACCGTCCGTCCTTCCCCGGAGCTCAGCTCATTCATCTTCCCCAAAGCCTTCTTCTGGAACGCCGCATCACCAACCGCAAGCACCTCGTCCGCGATCAAAATATCACTGTCCAAGTGGGCTGCAACTGCGAAGGCAAGTCGCACATACATTCCGCTGGAATAGCGTTTTACGGGGGTGTCGATGTGCTCTTTTATCCCGCTAAACTCAATTATCTCGTCAATTTTTTTGTTTATTTCGGACTTTTTCATACCCAAAATGGCG
>CAMNGG010000033.1 GCA_946537975.1 uncultured Treponema sp.
GCCCGCTTCCGTGCCCGCATTGCAGAAACTTACAAGGTAGCTCAGGAAAATGTACACGGTTATGTTTTCGGTGAACACGGAGACTCTTCTTTCGTACCTTGGTCTCTCGCAAATATCGGTTCTATCCCTGTAGATTCATTTGCAAAATCTTACCGCGGACCAAAGCTCCCGGACTTCGACAAAAACGACGTAGAAGACTATATCAGAAAATCTGGCGGAATTATTATCGCTGCAAAGAAATGTACAAACTATGCAATTGGTGTTACAACAGCAACCCTCTGCGAAGCATTGAACTATGACACAGATTCTGTTCTTACAATTTCTACAATGCTCGACGGTGAATACGGAATCAACGATGTATGTCTTTCTATTCCAACTGTTATCGGTGGAAACGGAATTAAGGGCCGCATCGAAGCTCCTCTTACAGATACAGAAGTTGCTTCTCTCCGCCACAGTGCAGACTGCCTCAAAGACGTTATTAAACAGGTAAACTTTTAATATAAAATAAATAAACAAGATAAACAGGATATAAAAGATAATATATATATTTTTTTGTTATCTTTAACATCCTGTACATCTTGTTCATCCTGTTACTATTTTAAGGAAAATATTATGGAATACAAAATTGAACATGACTCAATGGGCGAAGTAAAGGTTCCTGCAGACAAATACTGGGGAGCTCAGACTGAACGCAGCCATGAGAACTTCGAAATTGGTGTTGGAATCGAAACAATGCCACGTGAAATTACAAAGGCCTTCGGTTACCTCAAAAAGGCAGCCGCTATGGCAAACAATGCCCTTAAGCCAGAAAAAATGACTAAGGAAAAGCTTTCTGCAATTAAAAAAGCTTGTGACGAAGTAATCGCCGGCAAACTCAACGATCACTTCCCACTCGTTGTATGGCAGACAGGTTCTGGTACTCAGAGCAACATGAATGCAAACGAAGTTATCGCAAACCGCGCTAACGAAATTGCAGGTAAAAAACTCTGTCATCCAAACGACGACATCAACATGAGCCAGTCTTCTAACGACACCTTCCCTACTGCCCTTCATATTTCGGCAGTATATGCAATCGAAGACAAGCTCTTCCCAGCAATCGATACTCTTGTAGAGACCTTCAAGAAACTCGAAAAAGAAAATATGAAGATTGTAAAGTCTGGCCGTACACACCTTCAGGATGCTGTACCTATTTCTTTCGGTCAGGAAATCTCAGGCTGGAGAACATCTCTTGAGCAGGATAAAAAGATGCTCCAGTCTTCACTTCCATTCCTCAAGCAGCTTGCTCTTGGTGGAACAGCTGTAGGAACAGGCCTCAACACACCAAAGGGCTTCGACAAAAAGGTTGCTGAATGTGTAAGCGAACTTACAGGAAAGAAGTTCGTAACAGCACCTAACAAGTTCCACGCCCTCACCTCAAAAGATGAATTAGTATACGCTCACGGAGCAATTAAAGCTCTTGCCGCAGATATGATGAAGATTGCCAACGACGTTCGCTGGTTAGCAAGCGGCCCTCGTGATGGTCTTGGAGAAATCCGTATTCCAGAAAATGAACCAGGTTCATCTATCATGCCGGGTAAGGTAAACCCAACTCAGTGCGAAGCTGTTACAATGGTTGCCGTTCAGGTAATGGGTAACGATGCCGCAATCGGCTTTGCTGCTTCCCAGGGTAACTTCGAATTGAACGTATTTATGCCTGTTATTGCTTATAACTTTATCCAGTCTGCCCGCCTTCTCGCAGAAGCAATGCTTAGCTTCAACAAGAACTGCGCAGTTGGAATTAAAGCAGACAAGGCAAAAATGCATCATAACCTTTACAACTCTTTGATGCTTGTAACTGCATTGAACCCTTATATCGGTTATGAAAACGCAGCTAAAACTGCACACAAGGCTTTTGATGAGAATATTTCTCTTAAAGAAGCCTGCGTAGGACTCGGCTTCCTTACAGCTGCAGAGTTCGACAAAGTATTTAAGCCTGAAGCAATGGCTTTTTGTAAGTAAAAACTACGGTGGTTGAGCTTGTCGAAACCACCATTACTATGCAAATTATTTGAAAATATATTATGGGAGCAAGTATGACATATTCTTATTTTCCAGGCTGTACGCTCAAAAACAAGGCACTCGACCTTGATATTTATGCGCGTAAGTCTGCGGAAGCATTAGGATTCACACTTGAAGAAATTCCTGAATGGCAGTGCTGTGGTGGTGAATACCCTATGGGTAAAGATGAAATTGCTTCTAAGCTTTCATCTGTTCGCGCTCTGGCAAATGCCCGCGATTCAGGACATGATCTGGTTACTCTCTGTTCTGCCTGCTACAACGTTCTTAAACAGGTTAATAACGATGTTGCAACAGACGAGACAGTAGCTTTCAAGGTGAACAATTACCTCAAGCAGGATGAGATTGAGTATCATGGTGAAGCAAAGGTTCTTCACTATCTCGAAATTCTGCGTGATGTTGTAGGCTGGGACAAAGTAAAGGCAGCAGTCAAAAAGCCTTTCACCGGTAAAAAAATCGGTGCTTATTACGGTTGTCTTCTTTTAAGACCTGGTAAAGTTCTTGGTCTTGACGATCCTGAAAATCCTCAGATTATTGAAGATTTCATTAAGGCAATTGGTGGAACTCCGGTAATTTACGGACAGAGAAACGAGTGCTGCGGTGCTTACACAATGTTCGAAGACGAATCTATTCCAAAGAACCGTACAAAGAAAATCCTTTCTAATGCAGAAGATATGGGTGCAGATTTCCTAGTTACTTCTTGCCCTCTCTGCCGCTATAACCTTATCAAAAACAAGGGCGACTCAAAGCTCGATGTAATTTACTTTACAGAGCTGCTCGCCGAAGCCCTTGGAATTAAGGAGGCTAAGTAATTATGGAAAATAATGAACTTGCAAAAGAAATTATCCTTCTTAAAAGCGGCGTAAATCCTAA
>CAMNGG010000034.1 GCA_946537975.1 uncultured Treponema sp.
GATATCAACAGTGTCTTTATTATTCAATTCATATATACGGGTCCAGTAATAAAGAGCTTCTTTATATTCTTTAAAGTCATAATTCAAATGGCCAAGACCAATAAGGGCATAAGCATTGTCCTTTTCCATTTCGAGAACCTTAAGATATAAATCCTTTGATTTTCTGAAGTCGTGAATCTTACGGTAAGCATCCGCAACACGGGTAATAACAGTGATGTTTTTATCGTCGTGAACAAGATACTGCTGCCAGATATCTATTGCCTTGGCATACTGATTTAAGGCTTTATAGCAGTCAGCAAGACCAAAGAGGGCATAATTATTAGCAGGGTAGTATTCAAGGCATTTTTTATAATAGGAAATTGCATCATTGAAACGATTTAATTTTCGCTCTGTATCACCGAGCCCAACAAGGGCATAATTATTATTTTCTTCAATTTCGAGTATTTCGTTAAAAGCCTTTTTTGCACCCGCAATATCGTTTTCTTTGATAAGCTGATAACCTTTTTTTGAGAGGTCGGAGATTTTGTTTGTAATTTCATCTGGCTTGTTATCTGTTCCAGAAGGCTCTGAAAAAGTTTCCGGCATCATTATGTCTTCTGACTGATTAAATTTATCCATTTTTAAACTCCATCTTTTTATTTTCAATCTTTTATAATTGTTGAAATTACCTTTGCCAGATTTTCATAAATCGGTTCGGCATCACGCTTATTATGTGCAAGATAGTAAGCTTTGAGAGCCTTAAGACTCTCATTTTTGTTCATATAATAATCGCCAACACGAGTGAGTCCGTCAGAATAACCTGTAGTTATATAGATTCTTCTGGCATCTTCAACATTGCCATTATTGAACATTATGTTAGCTTTTCTGTTTAGAATAACCTTCTGTTCGGAATTAAGACCTTCTACAGGATTGTCGGTTACTTTTATGAAACCATCCGGAATCTTTTGTTCTTGAACTGCATCAGTAAATTTTTTTTCTAAACTTTTTCTATCATTCATAATTTCAAAAATTTATACAAGAATTATAACACATATTCATTATATGTCAAAGTAATTAAATTTAAGGAAAATCTCTTATTTCAACCTGATTATAAGAAAAGGCCTTAAGCAAAATCTGCTTTGACTCAACATATTTTACTGTTCATATTTATAAAAATCTACGATTGAGCGCCCATATACGCGCTGGTCAATTCTTTTTAAGCGGCCAATTGTATCGGGCATAAAATGTTCTGCGGGACGGTGAACAAGAATCGTTCCTGTCTGATTTAACATATTATTCTGATCGCATTGAAGCACCAGCTGTTCATGAAATTTATAAGGGAAGGGCGGATCAAAAAATATAAAATCAAAGGAACGTTTACAGCGCTTTATATAATATTCTACCGGCATAAAATGACATTTGATTTTTACACCACAGTCTTTTTCGGTAACAGATACATTTTCAAGCACTGTTCCGACTTTTATTTTATCTTTTTCACAAAGCTCTACATCCTTTGAGCCGCGGGAAACTGCTTCTATTGCGATTGTTCCTGAACCTGAAAATAAATCAAGCCAGCTTTTTCCACTCAAATCTCCAATAATTGAAAAAACAGATTCCCTCATTCTATCCATTGCGGGTCTTATAACTCCGTCCGGACATTTTATGATTCTTCCTTTTAATGTTCCACCAGTAATTCTCATGCTTTACCTATTTTATATTTAATGCCCAGTAAGAATCATCATGCTTAAGGTTTGTGTTAGTTGAAGCATAATCAAATGCAGTTTTGCCTTCTGTAGAACGAAGGGTGACAGAGGCATCATAATCCAGCAGCTTCTGAATAACTTTAGTTGAATTACCATAAGCCGCAGCATACATTAATGGAGTTTTACCTTCATAAAGAATATTCAATGGAAGGGTAGTTTCGAGCAAAATATCCAGCTTTGAAAGTAAGGAATCTTCTGAAATATTCTGTTCAGAAAGTAATAACACAAGGGCTTGTAGGACTTCTTTATCAGAAGGACTATACTTATTCAAAAGCAAAGAAAGAATTTTCGGATTATTGTTATAACTTGCGGTAAGGGCCAGGGCTGAAAGTCCATAATTATTTTCAGCTTTAATATCCGCACCCGCATCTAATAAAAGCTCTACACATTCAAGACCTTCATTATAACGTACAGCATACATAAGGGCTGTCCAGCCGTCATTATCTTTAAGATTTGTGTCAGCACCCGCTTCCAGCAGTCTTTTCAACTGCCATTCATTTCCAGATTTAGCAGCTTTCATTAACTGGGTACGACCAAATACATCAGCTTCATCAGGATTTGGTATTGTTGAAGCTTGAGGCTCAGGACTTTCTTCAATTTCCAGCTGATCCTGAAGCATATAATCACTTAAGTATTCTTTTGTCTTTTTTGTTTCTTTAGCTTTTTCTTCTTCTTTTTCGAGGGCAAGCTTCATCTGTTCTTCGAGCATTGCCTGACGCTGCTCTTCAAGCTTTTCCTGTTCAAGTCTTTCTTTTTCTATTCTTTCAGCTTCAAGTCTTTCTGCTTCGAGACGTTCTTCCTCAAGTCTCTTTTTTTCTAATTCTTCCTGTTCAAGTCTTTCTCTTTCAAGTCTTTCAGCTTCGAGACGTTCTGCTTCGATTCTTTCCGCTTCTTCGCGTTCCATCTGTTCTCTGCGGGCAATAATATCAGCTTCTGCTTTTGCACGTTTTTCCATTAATTCCTGCTGTCTTTCAAAAGCAGCATCATCGTCCACAACCTTTTTGCGGGAAGAGAAGGCAGTAAGAGGGAATAAAAATGATAATGATATTATAAAAAGCAATAATGATTTTCTATAAAACATATTATAATTATAAAGTAATGCCCCTAAATCTACAAGTATTATTAATGCCACACGGATTTGGATTTTGCTAACGCAAAATCTATATATAAATAGAAAAATCGTTAGATTTTTCAAAATCCGTGTGGTATTTATAATCATAATTGACTGTATTTTTCATTTTTGATATATTAATAGAACACCCCTTGGGAATCTGAAATATGATTCTCTTTATCCATAAGGAGGAACAAGACCCAAAAAGACTTTCGCCAGTCTTGTCTTGTTTACAGTCTTAAATCGTTGATATTTTGATTGTATTACCGCCTCCTGAAAACTCTGCCTGCGCAGAGATATTTTTTTAAGGAGATACTTATGAAAAAGTATGAACTTATGACTATTTATCCACTTGAAGATGAAAAGTCAAAAAAAGGTGCTGAAGACGTAAAAAGCACTCTCGCTAAATACGGCGCTGAAATCGAAGAAGAAAAACCATTCGGTGACCGTGACCTTACTTACCAGATCCAGAAACAGAAGAAGGGACGTTTTGTTCTCTACACAATGAAGCTTAATCCTTCTAAAATCACTGAGATTGACAAAGAATTCAAGATCAATATGAACCTTTTGAAGTATCAGTTCGTAAGACTTGACGAAAAGGAATCTAAGTAGAAATAGCCGCACATTTGCGGAAAGGAGCTTTTAATGACAGACTTAAATCATGTAGTTCTTATCGGCCGTCTCACACAGGACCTCGGTTCTGATGAAAGAAGCTTTGGTTATGTTGGAAACGGACAGGCAAGAGCAAATGTGAGCATTGCTGTCAACAGAGCTAAGAAAAACGGCGACCAGTGGGTTGACGAAGTAAACTTTTTCAACATTACCATCTGGGGTAAAACAGCCGAAAACTTAAAACCATATCTTACCAAGGGAAAGCAGATTTGTGTTGAAGGACACTTAAAGCAGGACCGTTGGGAAAAGGACGGACAAAAGCAGAGCAGAGTAACAATTGTTGCTGACAATGTACAGCTGCTCGGCGGACGCGGAGATAACAGCCAGTCAGGTTCAAACCAGATGGCAGGGGGTGCTCCAAGATTCCAGCCGGCAAATAATGCAGGTCAGAACGGTGGTTTCCAGGGCGGCTATTCGTCTGAGCCATACGGCGATACTGGAAGTGATTTCCCGGAAGATATCCCATTCTAATTGACTAATTGAGAGGTAATAATTATGTCTGACGAAAATACACAGGAAATGGAAGAAAAACAGACACAGGAAGCAGCAATGGCTGAAGCTTCTGCTTCTGAAGGTCGCGAAGAAGATCGTGATGGACGCGCTAAAGGCAAGACTTACTTCCGCAAGAAGGTTTGCCG
>CAMNGG010000035.1 GCA_946537975.1 uncultured Treponema sp.
AAACATAGGGAGCGGCACTGCATAGCAGGGCAAAAACAGTCCAGTGGACTGTTTTTAGCGAGTCTCCGAGCAGCTATGCTGCGAAGGTTCGGGGTCTGACGAAACTATTTGATTATGAAAAAATTTGTTTTTGCACTTTTTGTAAATCTTTGTCTTACTTTTTTTGTGACGGGGCAGTCTGCAATAAATCATCCGCTGGGGGAGTTTTCTGACGGCGGTAGTGAAACTATTTCCTATAAAGGAAGCCGGAACTATAAATTTACTGAGCGCAGTGATTTGCGCTTGTACCAGAACGGGCGCTATGTTGGTTTGCAGAGTAAAATAGTTTCGGCTTTTATTATTCCTTCCTGGACCGACAAGGGCCTTGTTTACGAAGGAGACTTTTATGTTGACCAGGATACCAACCGTAACAAGGCTCAGGTCGCTCTTGGTATTCATGAAGCAATTCCTTCATCTTTTATAATTGGTGAAGATGGAAACCTGACTATGCTTGTTGATAATGGTTACCCCAGCTTCAGAAGCTTTCCAGCTTTTACCAGCCGTAAAATCCAGAAGGGGGATGTCTGGGAAGCTAAGGCAATGAGGGCAGTGGATCCTTTGTCTAAAGGTATTGTTACCAAAATGCCGATGTACGTACGTTACACTTACACCGGGGATGATAATTACAACGGGGAACCTGTTTATCTGATTTCCGCAGAATGGGCAACCCGCTACAATATGGGCGGAACTACAATGTATGTGGACTGGGGAGGAGACAAGGAATTATCTGCGGCCCAGGGAAGTCATAAGGCAACTATAATTGTAAGCAAGGCGACGGGCGCTGCCCTTGTTATCCGAGATACTGTTGATGAGACCTTTGTTTATAAAGATGGAAATAAATATCAGTACAAGGGAACTATTTCTCTCTTCACGGAATATCCGCCGGCTATAGACCGAAGCAGGCTGATTGCGGCCCTTAAGAAAATGGATCTGCTCGATGATGAAGAAGCGGAAAAGCTTTTGCAGAGGCCTGTGGCAAAGGCTTCTGTTGACAAGGATGATTCCTGGGAGCCGATAAACACAAGCGAATGGGTGAGCGGTGGAAATCCTGATAAAGACAAAAAAGATAAAAAAGATATAGCTTCAGGCGATGGAAAAGCTTCTGATGCAAAGAAAGCTTCAGGCAAAACATCATCAGCAAAAGACACCGCCGCAAAAACTGAGAAGCTCAAAAAACAGATTGAAGAGCATCAGGCAAAATCAGCTAAGTCTGCAGCCCCGATTTTCGTAGACAACACCGAAGCGGGAATCCGCCTTACAATTCAAAATCTTCAGTTTAAGGCTGACAGTGCGGAACTGCTTCCGGGTGAAGAAAAACGGCTGGACCAGATTGCGGAAATATTGCAGCTTGCAGAAGGCGCACAGTTTTTGATTGAAGGACACACCGCAGACACTGGCTACGAAGCCGGCGAAATGAAGCTTTCTAAAGAACGCGCTGATTCAATTGCGGCAGCACTGAGTGCCCGCGGTATTGGCAGTGAACGCTTTATCTGCAAGGGCAGCGGCGGTAAAAAGCCGATTGCCTCAAATGACACTGCGGAAGGAAAAGCATTAAATAGACGAGTAGAGATAACAATTTTGGATTGATTGTGATATATATTAATAAGATGCTGAAACAAGTTCAGCATGACGTGAGGTAAAAAAATGACAGACACAGAAAGACAGGAACTTTACACAGAAGTAAACGAGCTTCTCGACATTTACAACGAGTTTTCACCATGCCAGCCGGATGGAAAAAGCAATATCGAAGCGGTTAAGCCCTGCATCACAGAAATGATAGACTATATCATGAAGGACTCAACTGAAGCCGCCAGTATGAAGGACTGGCTGGACCACACAGACTTCTGGACCGCACCGGCTTCAACCCGCTTCCACGGAAACTTCAAGGGCGGGCTTTCTCTTCACACCCTCATGGTAATCAAACAGAGTCTTGAGTTTGCTCATGCCGTGCTGGAAAACTTTTTTACCTCCCCGGAGGCAGGCAAGTACACTGTACGTGCCTACGACATCTTTGTTGCCGCCCTCTGCCACGACTTCTGCAAAACCGGCTTTTACGGAGTAGAGTACCGCAACACAAAAGACATCACCGGCAACTGGATAAAGCAGCCATTCTACAAAACTCTCAATGACAACCGCAACCTTGGCCACGGAAACGAATCCGTTCTTATGATGATTGAGATTCTTCCTTCGATTATTAACAACCGCATGGTGATTGAAGCTGTAAGCCGCCACATGGGCTTTTCTGATTTATCAGACAGCGAGACCTTTAACTATTCAAACTTCCTGCAGAATCCACTGGTTATTTTGCTCCAGCTAGCAGACCAGACTGCGGCACAGTGGTTTGGAATGTAGACTATATTCGAAGAACGCCTCAGAGGCAAGCAGTGCTTGCCGATCATTCTCAATTATTTTAATTGTTAATTCACAACTATCTTTTCAAACTGGATTTGTTTTAAGAAAATCCAACGAAATAATCAAAAATATGATATAATAAAATAAGAATAAATATTTAAATTTTACAGTGCCTTTATTTGGCACCATTGTATGATAGAATAAAAAGTATGGAGTTTCATATATAAATGGCAAAAGCAAAAAAACAAGTCAGCTTTGAAGACGCTCTCTGGGGAGCTTGCGATAAACTACGCGGAACAGTTGAACCGGCAGAATATAAACACGTTGTACTTAGTCTTATCTTCTTAAAATTCGTAAATGATAAATTTGATGCTCGCCGTCAGGAACTAAAGGACGAAGGCAAAGAAAAATACATTGATGTTCAGTCTTTCTACACAATGAAAAATGTTTTCTTTGTGCCGGAAGAAAGCCGCTGGTCATTTATTATGCAAAATGCAAAGCAGAATGATATTGCTCTCAAAATCGACACAGCGCTCAATACAATCGAAAAACAAAATCCATCTCTCAAAGGTGCGCTCCCGGATAATTATTATTCCCGGCTTGGAATTGATGTTTCAAAGCTTGCAGCACTTTTGGATGAAATAAACAACATCCAGACAAATGCAGATAAAGAAAACGACATAATGGGCCGTGTGTACGAATACTTCCTTACAAAGTTTGCTCTTCAGGAAGGAAAAGGTAAGGGAGAATTCTATACACCTAAATCTGTAGTAAATCTGATTGCAGAAATGATTGAGCCATACAAGGGAAAAATCTATGACCCATGTTGTGGTTCTGGCGGTATGTTTGTTCAGTCGCTTAAGTTTGTAGAAAATCATGCAGGAAACTCAAAAGACATTTCTGTATATGGTCAGGAAGGAACAACTACAACCTATAAGCTTGCAAAGATGAATCTTGCAATTCGCGGTATTCCATGTGACCTGGGAGAAAAAGCTGCCAACACTTTTACAAACGATCTTCATAAAGATTTACGCGCTGATTACATAATGGCAAATCCACCTTTTAATCAGAAAGACTGGCGAGCAGAAAATGAACTTGTAAACGATGCCCGCTGGAACGGATACACGGTTCCGCCAACAAGTAATGCGAATTACGGCTGGATTTTGCACATGGTTTCAAAACTCAGCACGAATGGAACTGCAGGTTTTCTTCTTGCAAACGGTGCATTAAGCGGCGAAGGACAGGAATTAGAAATCCGTAAGCAGCTGATTGAAAACAATCTTGTAGAAGCAATCGTAATTCTTCCAAGAAACCTTTTTTATACAACTGATATTTCCGTAACTCTCTGGATTTTGAACAAAAACAAAAAGAGCCGCACAGTTGAACAAAACGGAAAAATAAAAAACTATCGCAACCGCGAAGAAGAAGTTCTCTTCATGGATCTTCGCCAGATGGGTAGTCCTTTTGAAAAAAAGTACATAGAGCTTACACAGGAAGACCGAGACAAAGTAACATCAACTTTCCATGCATGGCAGCAGGCCGGTGCAAACGAAACTTACAAAGATACTCCGGAATTCTGTTACAGCGCAAACAAAAAGGAAATCGTAGAAAAAGGCTACAATCTTGTTCCAAGCCGCTACATTGAATTTGTAAACCGCGATGAAACACAGGATTATGATTCAGCAATGAAGGCTCTTCAATCAGAACTGACAGACCTTCTCAAACAGGAAGAAGAAAGCAAAAAAGAACTGCTTGGTGTTTTCAAAGATTTGGGCTACGAGATTAAGCTGTAGGAGATGCTGAAACAAGTTCAGCATGACAGTCATTCCGAACTTGTTTCGGAATCTATATGGGAGAAGATTGTGAAAAAAGAAAATCCTTTTGAAATAGATTTTGAATCCTACATCCGCGAAGGTGAGCCTGACAAAAAAGAAAAAAGCATCGCCTGGTCAATTGCAACTGGCTTACAGCAGGTTGATGGCCTTACACCTTCAGCTTATCTATATGAAACTGCAAAGCGTAACATTGAAGGTGAGATTTCAATTGAAGAAGCAAAAAAACTTATAGATACATATTACGAATCAAAAACATCCCGCACCGAAGATGATGATGACACAGAAGAAGCAGATAAAGTCTCGACTAGAATTACAGAACTGCTTTCTGAAAAATCTTTTAGTTTTACTCCTAATCAATTATTATCGATTCACGAGCGTTTATTCAAAGGCGTATTTTATAAAGTAAAAGCCGGAAAATTTCGTGACTACAACATCACAAAAAAAGAATGGGTTTTGAATGGCGACACAGTTTTGTATGCCAATGCCGATCTTATTAACGAAACTCTGAAATATGATTTTGAAACAGAAAAAAACTTTGACTATTCCAAATTGTCAAAGGAAGATGCTGTAAAGCATATTACACGATTTGTTGCGAACATGTGGCAGATTCATCCATTTGGAGAGGGTAACACAAGAACAACAGCCGTTTTTACAATCAAATATCTTCGATCGCTAGGCTTTAATGTGAACAACGAACCTTTTGAAAAACACAGTTGGTATTTCCGAAATGCTTTAGTGCGCGCAAATTATACGAACATGCAGAAAGGCATTTATATGAATACGGAATATCTTGAAAAGTTTTTCCGCAACATTCTGCTTGACGAAAACAACGAGCTTAAAAACCGTTACACCCATATTGATTATGATGAATACATAAAAAAGTTCGGAGAAAACGAAAAAAGTTCGGTGCAAAATCTGCCTGTAAATGATAAAAACCTGCCTGTAAATCTGCCTGTAAATAAAATACAAGCTGAGTTGATAAGTTTTTTAAAAGAAAACCCATCTTATACCTATGATGATTTAGCAGAAAAGATAAACCGGACACGCGAAACAGTCAGAGTAAATCTTAGAAAACTTGAAAAAATGAATTTACTCAAACGAGTAGGCGCAGACAAAAACGGCCACTGGGAGGTTATTGAATGACAGAAAATACTCAAATAAAACTTTTTGAAGATAAAAAAGTCCGCACCCTTTGGGATAAAGAAAGCGAAGAATGGTATTTTTCGGTTGTGGATGTAGTTGCCGTTCTGACGGAAAGTGCAAATCCAAATAACTATTGGAAGGTGTTGAAAAACCGCCTTAAAAAAGAAGGAAGTCAGTTGGTTACAGATTGT
>CAMNGG010000036.1 GCA_946537975.1 uncultured Treponema sp.
GCTGCCGGAGCAAATCTTGATAATATAATCTACAGTGCAATGAACGGATTTTATGTAGCCTGCGCAACCTTCATCGGGCAGAATTATGGAGCCGGAAATAAAAAACGCATTCTGCACAGTATGATTATTTCGAATCTTTTTGCTTTCAGTCTGGGAGCCTTTCTCAGTATAACAATGTATATTTTTGGCCCTCAGTGTCTTTCCCTTTTTACAAATGACCCGGAAGTTATTCACGCCGGCATGCTCCGTTTTTCAATTATGTTCTTTTCATACCCGGTTGCTAGTTTTATGGATAACACAATTGCCGCCAACCGAGGGCTTGGAAAAACTTCTGTTCCAACGATTATTGTTCTGCTCGGTTCCTGCTTATTCCGTATTCTCTGGATATACACAATCTTTAAATGGATTGGAACGATTCAGTCTCTCTTCCTTCTTTATATTTTCTCCTGGGCAATCACAGCTATTGCCGAAATGATTTACTTCGTAAAGATTTACAGAAAAATTTAAGTTTTAAATATGACACTTAGTTGTCATATTTTATATGGTATTCTGTAAACATCCTGTAATGATATTAAAATGAAAAATGAACTTTTAGAAAACATCGAAAAACTTCACACAACTCCGATGGGCGTAGACCGCATTCGCCGCAACATCCGGCTTGGCGATAATGTCAAAGATGTCGTTGCCTGGTGTCGCGAGAAAATCCTGGATACCAATGCAGTCATTACCCGGCAGGGAAAGAACTGGTATGTCAAAATTGACGGATGTGAGTTCACTGTGAATGCTTACAGCTTTACGATAATTACAGCGCATAAATTATCTACTGACAAAACCCGTCATTAACTTTATTATAAGTAGAGAATGAAAAACTCAAATACAAAAAAGTTTATTGATATCAAAGATAAAAAGCGGCGTAAGATTTTTTACCGCAGCGTTTACAGCCGTCTCATAATCAACTTTCTTTTTATCGCCATTCAAATTTTTGTATTAGCATTTTTTATTCTTCGTCTTGAAAAATACATAGAGCTTTACTTTGGGCTTTCCCTCATTCTTTCTGCGAGCTTTATGATTTACATGGTGAATAAAAATGGCCGCAACGAATTTAAACTGGCCTGGATTATTCCTATGATTTTTGTGCCGCTTTTCAGCATTGCCGCTTATCTTATGTATCATACAAACCGGGGTTCTCTTCGCGTTTCTAAAAGACTTACGATACTCAGGGAAAAAACTCAGATCATGCTGCCCGCAAATATTCCGCCTTCTTTAGAATCTCAGACAAAATACGTAAATGAACTTTCGAAAAATCATGCGTCGGATTTGATCTATTATCTGACTAACAATTTCTTTTTTCCATATGCCAATTGTGAAGTAAAATATTTTTCTAGCGGAGAAGAAGTTTTTCCTCACATGCTTGACGCAATCCGCAGCGCAAAAAAATATATCTTTCTGGAATATTTTATTATTGAGCCTGATTCTTCCTGGAATGAGATTTATAATGAACTTGTGAAAAAAGTAGGGGAAGGAGTAGAGGTCCGCATTCTTTGTGATGGTCTTGGCTCCCCTGCTCTTTCAACTTCATATTATCAAAAATTCCTAAAAGCAAATGGCATTAAGTCCCGTGTTTTTATTCCTGTTATTCCAGTTTTTTCAACACACCTAAATAACCGCGACCACAGGAAAATGCTGATTGTGGATGGTCAGCTTGCTTTTACCGGCGGTCTTAATCTTTCAAATGAATATTTTAACCGGGGAAAGAAGAACCGTTTTGCTTATTGGAAAGACAATGCCGTTCAGATTCAGGGGCAGGCAGTTCATACTTTTCTACAGCTCTTTTTGCAGAACTGGAATCTCTTTTCTAAAGATATTGAAGACTTTACTCCATACCTGCCTTCTTCTTACAAGACTTATGATAGCACAGGTATTACAATTCCTTATGGAGATGATTTTTTCAACAACAAGGATATTGCAGAAGACATTTATCTCTACATTATTAACAGTGCAAAAAAATATTTGAAGATAACAACACCATATATTCTTGTTGATAACCACTTGCAGGAAGATTTAATATTTGCGGCAGCCCGGGGTGTTGAAGTTTCGATTATAGTTCCTGCCCTACCTGACCACTTAATTACTTTCTGCATTGGAAAAACTTTTCTTGAAACTTTTGTAAATAAAGGAATTAAAGTTTATCTTTATCAGAAGGGCTTTATTCATGCCAAAACCTTTATTTCTGATAATCAGATTGCGACAGTTGGCTCTGTTAATCTTGATTACAGAAGTCTATACCATCATTTTGAAAATGGAGTTGTCTTTATTGATTCTCCTCTTGTTGATTCTGCAAAAAATGATTTTGACCAGACCCTGAAAGATTGCATTCAGATGCAGCCCGGAGATTATAAAAAGATAAAACCTCACATCCGTTTTATTGGCCGCCTCTTCAGAATCTTTGCACCACTATTTTAAATATGACACTATAACCTAATGCCCTACACGGTGGTGTACAAGTGGGTCTGGACAAACTTTATTTAATCCATCTCTTTTCATAGTCCGGAAAAAGTGATAATATAAAGAAATGTCAAAGACGACAATATTCCTCGGGAATGTTGTCGTCTTTTTTTTT
>CAMNGG010000037.1 GCA_946537975.1 uncultured Treponema sp.
GAAACAGAACCAATTTTTTTTGCTCCCGGATAGGAATAAATATCAATGTAGATTGAAATATAATTTCCGTATTTTGCAAATCTTCCTGTAATCAGGGTATTAATTCCGGCATTAACTACGGCCTTTTCGCAGGCAGGGTCTGTAAGCTCAAGCTCCTTCAGAGACTCTGGAAATGAAAAGAGTGCGGTGTAATCGTCTTTGTAAACAGAAATTGCTTCCTTTTGAATTATGCTTTCATCTGGCAAAAAAATATTTTTAAATAATTTTTGATAGCGTTCCAGTTCACTGCTTCCATTTTCCTCATCTTCTAAAGCTTCGGAAACCAGAGCCATTTGTTTTTCATTATCTTCGGAGGCTTTTTTCAGTTCTTCAAGATTCTTGTCTATTTTTTTTTGAATATCCTTTATTTTTTTTTCTGATTCATGGAGAGCACTTTTTAGTTTCAAGTCAGAATAGTTGCTTAGAACCTGGGAATCTCGTTTTTTATATTCCGCAGAAAGCTGCAGGAACAGAGACTGCCTTTCTGTCCTAAGCTGATATTTTTTCCGTTCAAAGCGTTCATCCGGATAGACGTTTCTTACGGCTGAATAACCGATTTTTTCCAGAATATCAGCCGGAATAAACTCTGCTGTTTTTCTATTAACTGAGTCTGCTTTCAGGCCTTTATCGAGTTCAAATTTCTGTGCGGCAATAACCCATTTTCCGCTTTCACAAAAAAGCGGAAAAGCAAAAGAACTGAGGAAAAGTAAAAATACTGAGCAAAGAGTTTTATTCTTCGTCGTCATCATCTCCGGAGCCATCCATAGGAAGGCCCTTCCATTTTGCAACAAGGTAGGCATTCATAAAGTCATCAAGGTCGCCGTCCATTACTGCCTGAATATTTCCAACTGAATAACGGGTACGGTGATCCTTCACCATTGTATAGGGACAGAAAACATAAGAACGAATCTGGCTTCCAAAAGAAATATCCTTTTTTTCAGCGGCAAACTTTGAGTTCTCTTTTTCCTTCTGCTCGCGGTAGTATTCGTAAAGTCGGGCCTTAAGCATATTCATACAAGTCTGACGGTTCATCAGCTGACTTCGTTCTGTCTGGCAGGCAACAACAATTCCGGTTGGAATATGGGTAAAGCGAACGGCAGAATCTGTTTTATTAACATGCTGTCCACCCTTTCCGCCGGCACGGTAGGTATCTACACGGAGGTCTTCCGGCTTTATATCAACTTCAATTGTATCATCCAGAACAGGATAAACATAAACAGAAGCAAAGCTGGTGTGGCGGCGGGCATTGGCATCAAAAGGCGAAATGCGGACAAGGCGGTGAATACCACCCTCACCCTTAAGGTAGCCGTAAACAAAATCGCCGCTTATCTGAATTGTAATAGATTTGATTCCACCTTCTGCTTCAAGCTCGTCTACAACTTCAGTTTTATAACCGTGGCGTTCTGCCCAGCGCAGGTACATACGGCTGAGCATAAAGGCCCAGTCACAGGCTTCAGTTCCGCCGGCTCCCGCATGTACTGTAAGGAAGGCATCATTCTGGTCTACCTCACCAGAAAGCAGGTTCAAAATATTTAATTTATCAAACTGTGCCTTTGCGGCCTCGTACATTGAGCGCACTTCGTCTTCGTCGCTGGCTTCGCCTGATTCTGCGGCAAGCTCGTACATGGCTTCGAGGTCATCCATATCTTTAAGGATTTTTTTCCAGGGTTCTATGCGGTTTTTGAGCTTTCTAATCTGGCTCATCAGCTTTTCTGCGGCTTCATGGTCGTCCCAGAAACCAGGGGCTTCTGTAAGCTTTTCTTTTTCTGCTATTGCTTTTTCAATTGCGGCAGAGTCAAAGACGCCCCCAGACATTCATGATTTCTTCTCTCAATTGTTCAACTGGTAATTTTATTTCTTCTAACATACCCTTAGAATATCAGTAAACTTGATTTTCTGCAATTCTAACTATATTATAATATATATGAAGAAAACTATTTGCTCGCTTATCATTATTGCCGCTGCCACTTTTTTGTTTGCTGAACGCCCGCTTGTCCGCGATATCCAGGCTCGTGCCGGAAACGGAAAAAAAATACGCATTACCTGGCAGCTTCCTTCAGAGGCTGAACCGGCCTTATATAATCTTCTTATTTATAGAACTACCGAGCAGATTACTTCCTACAAGCAGCTTTCTTCCCTCAGTCCGATTGCCCAGCTCAGCGCTGACAGAAGCGCCTATATTGATACTGTAGAAGATCTCCGCGATTATTTTTATACTATTATTTCAGAAACCGAACAGGGGCCTTATGATGTGGTTCTGCTCTCTTTTAATTCTACTGTAACCGGCGTGCACCTGAACGCTAAAAAAACAACTGAAGAGACGGCGGTAAAAACGGATTATGAGACCTTATATCCCGAGGGCACGCTCAGAAAAACTCCCCTTCCTTATCTTGATATAATTGAAGGCATTGGAGCTGAACCTCTTGTTTCTGATTCTACGGCCTCTAAGGTTTCCAGTCTTACCGGTGGTAACAAAAAGGCATCAACCAGCTCTGCTTTAACTCCTTATATTTTCGAAGAAGACCTGGTTTCTCCTGATGGCGGTGATGCCTATCTTCTTTTTGAAATCTTAAAAACTTCTTTTGTAACGAAAAAATATTCTGAATCAATAGACAAGCTTAATCAGCTGATTGGAACAAACATCAGCGAGGCCACAAGAAACCGGGCAAGCTTTTATCTTGGCGAGGCACAGTATTTTAATCACAGTTACGAGGATGCTGTAAGAAGCTTTGTTAAAGTACAGGGAGTTTATCCTACACTTTCGCAGAAGTGGTTAGAGGCTTCGTTAGACAGGATATAATACAGGTGATTTCGATACGGCTTCGCCTACTCAATCACCGGTGGTTGAGTGCGCACGAAGTGCGTGTATCGAAACCACCTATCTTATTCTTCTCAGCAGATCAATAATTGCGGGGCGTTCCACAGCCTTCTTTATTTCTGCGACAAGCTCTTCGCCCTTTACATTATTATTTACCAGAGGCTGACCTTCTTCATCCGCATTAGGAACTGTATCCATTCCAGTTTCTGTGTTCTGGGCCGGCAGGCTTACAAGCACAAGCTCGTCGCCCTCGTTGATTCTGTCGTAAAAGCCATGACTTGTAATTGAGGCTTCAGAAACCTCTTCTCCAGCCTCGGTTACAACAAGCATTCCAACTACATCATCATCACGGAAGAAAAGACCGGCACCAGAATCAGCTGTTTTCACAGCCCCCTTACGCACAATTTTAAATTCTGCATCTTTTACAATATTTTCAGAACGGCCCAGATCAATTAATACTGTTTTGCCATTTCGCTGCAAAATCTTTCCACGGACTGTAAGCTTTTCAAGAACTGAATTACGGAAACGGCGCAGTACTGTAGAAAAACGGTTATTTCCGGTTGCGTAATATTTTTCGCTGAAGGTTTCTGTTCCTGTTCTGCC
>CAMNGG010000038.1 GCA_946537975.1 uncultured Treponema sp.
TTTCCAGATAATCTAATTTTCTAATTACAGTTCCAGGTTTAAGCGTAAAGGCTTCAAACTCAAAATGCCATTTTCCACTGTCCATTGTCTTGATATCATCAGCGGCAATACCAGAAATAGAAAATTCTGCATATCCATATTTATCAAATACGACAGGATTTTTCATTGAAGCAATTTTCTTTCCGCTTTCATTGTCAATAATTTTGATTTTTGCTTCAAGATTTGAAGAAACATCTGATTCAAAATTTACATCTGCAAGCGGGACAAGATTGTTCCATGCTGCAACATAATATTCAGTTGTCTTACCGTTTAGAAATTCAACACTACCATCTCCGACAATTACATGTCCATTTAATTCAAGCCCTACATCATAACCCAAAGGATTTGTTGCACTGATAAATTTTACAATAGGAATTGTCTTTGAATCCTTAAAAATTGATACTCCAGGCCACTGACTCGGTATATCATTCAAGTGATATTGTGAATATCCTTTGGCAAAACTTTTTAATACAGCATCGCTTATTGCCTGGAATTTTTTAGTTGGCTTCGTTTCCGCTGTAAAATTATAGGTTGCTGTTCGGGTTTTCATATCAAGCTCACCCTTTTCACATTCGAGAACAATCGTATATATTTCACCAGAATGTTCGGTCCAATAGGTTTCATATTCCTTGCATACTGCAATCCAGCCATCAATACGTGAAAAATCATCATATTCACCAGGTCCTGGATTTCCTGTTCCATAATTAAAATCATCTACAAAACCATTTCGAATACTTATTAACGCATCAGTTGCTTCTTTTGAACCAGCGGGATTTGCTCCAATGGCATCCCAATATGTCCCCATTGCGTGTATCCACTGATTTTTCTCCTCATATGCTTTTCCTTGAGACAGAAGTTTCTGATATTCTGCTTCATCAGCAAAAGCTACCGTCCCTGTTACCAATGCAACTGCTGCCGTAACCACTTTAATAATTCGTTTCAATGTTATTATCCTCCAACGATTTTTATTTTTTTGGGCGAAGTCGAGCGTAGCAAGACTTCGCCCAAAGGACTTTTTCAAGTCCTTTGGGTAGTGTACACTACCCAAATTTTTAAAGAGAAAATTTGTTGGAGATTTTACTTTCAACGAAAGTGGCGCAGTGCGCCATCAACCTAACTACGCACTTAAACGGCGGCGGGCTCGACCCGCTGTCGACTACGAACCTTTGTTAGGTTTCGTTCTATATCAAATTAGCATAATCTCTTTTAGCATAGAAAATACGCATAATTGACACTTCTTTTTCATCATCATCAATTAAGTATAGGGCAATATAATTTTTCTTGAACAGAAATCGGTGATATCCCTCAGATTGCAGAACTGAATCGTTGCTCAATGGATACATATACGGATTATCCGAAATGTTTCCCTTTTCTTTCAGAAACTCTTCAAGTAAACTGTCAGCAGCTTTTGGATTGCAAAGTTTATCTGTAAAATAAGTTACAATTTCGGATAAATCCTGTTCTGCCTTTTCCATAATCCTGACATTATAAGCCATGATTTTTCCTTATTCTTGAAACGGCATCTTCTACAGAAGAGTATTTACCGTTTTTCATGTCCTGTTTAGCTTCTTCAAGTTTTCCATACACATTTGCAAGGAAAAGATTTTTCTCGTAAGTCTCCATGCTCATTAAAACCATATCACCGTAGCCATTTTTTGTTACGAAAATAGGTTCATCATTTTCATGGCAAAGTGCAGAAATGGCGGTTGTATTTTTTAAATCCCTTATGGGAACAATTCTTGGCATTTTCTTCTCCTTGTGGGATTATTCTACCACAGATTGTATTTTTTTGTCTATGAAAAAAGGCGGGCTTCCCCGCTGTACAGAATTTTATTTAGAGGATTGAAGTCGAAATATTTCCCGCGCTCCACCGCTGGCCTCTGGATGTTCATGCAAACTGGATGTTTCCGGCTTCCGCAGGTCTTTTGTAATTCATGCACTCCGGGGACCACGATTGCCGAGTTGCAGAAGATTGCGAAGCCAATAGTTTTCAATGCGCGGAGTAAATCATAGCATTTATCATTCCATTTTTAAATAAATTGGACAGTCTAATTGTATTGTGTTTGACGACTTAAATTTAAATGCTATGCAGTTCTTAAGAAACGGAAGCAGAGGTTTATAATAAGCTGAGCCACCAAAAATGTAAAAGATATCATTTTCCAAATCAAATCCTTTTTGGATTAATTTAGATTTTACGTTCTTAGCCCAATTGTTTTTATATGCTTTATTTTCTTTTGCCAAATCAACATCGTAATACTGAATTTCTTCATTTTTATCTAGCAAATTATAATCTTCTTTCCCAGATAAAATGAACCAATCATCACAATCGTATAGTTTAATTCCTTCTGATTTGGATTTTTTAAATGTGTTTCCCTGATAAATATCCTGGGCCTTAAATTTTTTCTCAGGAGTGTCTTTTCCTAGTTTTGTTTTGCTACAGGCAATTAAACCTATTTTCATTTTATCCTTCAATTTTTGATACATTAGTTTTTAGAGGTAAGTCTGAAAATGCGACATTTAAAAGCCCGCAATTTCGGGCTTTTAAACTCGCACGCACTTGTGCGCTATCTCTAAAAAATCATTGTAAATGAGTTTTTCGAGATGCCCTTTAATAAAGAGGGAAAATGTATGTCAAATAAGAATCTTTATCCCTATCATAGTTATGAATGACTAAATAAGGAGGTTTGCCATAAGGATACGAAGTATCACTGGTTATCAAGGCAGCGGCTACGTCGCAACCACGTTGTTTCATTAATGATTTTACAGATGATGGCGTATCTTGGTCTGTCCATATTTTTCTGATTTGATCATAATCAATTGCATAGCCCATTTCTTCAACCCATTCAGGAAGAATAAGATTATATAAACCCCCTCCTTGGCCGTCTGCATTTGTGTAAGTGTCATAAAGCCAATAATGTATTTTCCCATATCCTTTAATATAAGCCCACCCATCTGTTTCTTTATATACATCCTCGATTCTATTAAATGTTTTCTTTTTTGTGTGTGTGCCGTCGTCTATCGTAAATTCTATAGCACCATAATGTCCGTGTCGGTATTTATAATTTTGAATTGGTGAGTCTTCTGCAAAACTACATATTGCAATCAATGAAAAGAATATGCCTAAAACAATTTTTCTCATAAAAGAACCTCCAAATAATTTGAAAAACATCTTGTCGGAAGATTTCCCTTGCTGACAGCAAGTAGACCAGTGGTCTATCAGCCTAACAGATATTCTCCATGCTTTTGTTGCGAAAACGAGCGACAGCGAGTTTTCGCAACAAAGCCCTTGGTCAAGGGCTTTGTTCAGTGTACACTGAACAAAAAAAAATTTTTTTTGAAAATTTCATCAGGAGAATCATGTATTGTTATAACAAAAGGTTGATACAAAAATTATGGGGAGATAATTACTCATAGAGCAACTTTTGATACGCTGCC
>CAMNGG010000039.1 GCA_946537975.1 uncultured Treponema sp.
AAACGGAAAGAACATTCAGAAAAGAATTTCTCTAGTCCGTAAATAAAGATTGGGGGATGACTAATAAGTATTGTCATGCTGAACTTGATTCAGCATCTACACCATATAGTGAAGAGATTCCGAAACAAGTTCGGAACGACACCGTGTAACAAACTTATTAGTCAGTCCTAATTTATCGGATTGCGCTATAATGGAGTTTCGTATGGAAAATAAACTGACAATAAATGACATAGCTTCATATTTGGACAAAGTGGGTCTTCAATACCTTGCGACAATCGGACTAGACGGAAAGCCTAAAGTTCGTCCTGTTCAGTATATGGTTACATCTGATAATAAACTCTGGTTTTGCACAAACTGCGAAAAAGCAATGTATGCAGAACTGAAAAAAAATCCTTATGTAGATTTGTGCACAAGCAAGTTGCAAGAAGATGAAATCACTACCCCATGGATTCGTTTTAGCGCCGAGGTTGTTTTTCCTAATGAAAACGACGAAACTCTAAAAATAAAAGAAGCTATTATGAAAAAAAGCGCGATTGTTAAAGAGCTTTATAATGACAATCCTAAAAATCCTATTTTTAAGGTCTTTTATCTTAAAAACATTCAGGGTTCCCTTTCAAATCTGGGCCATGTAAAAGGATTGAAGGAAAGAGAAAATTTTTCGCCAGTCCTTGAGTTTAAATTTTAATACGAGGTAAAATCATGACACAAACAAAACGAAGGGAATTTTTAATTCAATATCTTCTTGACGAAAATCCTAAGTATGAAAACATTGAAATTCCTCAAAGCGATGATGAACAAAAATATCTTTTCCGCTCCCTTGTAAATGTCCGTCCGCCACTTCCCGCAAGCGAAGATTTTTTGACTGTGCAGGATGAATATTTAACGGAAGAAAACAAATCCCGGGGAATTACAGACATTAAAGATTTAGAGAGTGTATCTTCAGGAAGCGATTTGTATCTTTGGCGAGGCGACATCACCACATTAAAAGTGGATGCTATCGTAAATGCGGCAAACAGCGGAATGACCGGTTGCTGGATTCCCAATCATATTTGCATCGACAACTGCATTCATACATTCGCAGGAATTCAGCTGAGAAAGGTATGCGCGGAGATTATGGAAAAACAGGGGCATGAAGAGCCGACGGGAAAAGCAAAAATCACTCCGGCCTTTAATCTTCCCTGCAAGTTTGTTCTCCATACTGTAGGACCCATTGTAGAAGGAAAACTCACCGAATCTGATTGCGTTCTGCTTGCTTCATGCTACAAAAGCTGTCTGGACTTGGCTTTAGAAAATGAGTGCGCTTCAATCGCATTCTGCTGCATCTCCACCGGCGTATTCCGCTTTCCTCAAGAAAAGGCGGCAGAAATAGCGGTTAGAATTGTGCGCGAATGGAAAGAAAATACCGGCGATAAAATGAAAGTTATCTTCAATGTTTTTGGAGAAAAAGACGAAGCGATTTACAGGGGGCTTTTATATGACAGAAAAAATTAGCGAATTAAAAAAAGCGCTTTTCTCTGCGGATTCCGTAATCGTTGGAGCGGGAGCGGGACTTTCAACTAGCGCAGGATTCACCTACTCAGGAGCGCGTTTTGAAAAATATTTTTCTGACTTTGCAAAAAAATATGGATTTACCGACATGTACTCAGGGGGCTTTTATCCTTACAAAAGTCTTGAAGAACACTGGGCATATTGGAGCCGCTACATCATGATTAACCGCTACATGAATCCGGCAAAAAATGTCTATGACGATTTACTCAATCTGGTTCGCGACAAGGATTATTTTGTCATCACGACAAATGTAGACCACTGCTTTCAGAAAGCAGGCTTTGATAAAAAGCGGCTCTATTACACACAAGGCGATTACGGACTTTTTCAGTGTTCAAAGCCATGCCATCAAAAAACCTACGACAATGAAAAGCAAATTCGTTCAATGTGGGAAAGTCAAAAAGATGAAAACGACAATTTTATAAAAATGCAGATTCCTACAGAACTTATTCCCCACTGTCCTGTATGCGGAAAACCTATGAGCATGAATCTTCGCGCTGACGATTCTTTTGTTCAAGATGATGGCTGGTATGAGGCTGCAGAGCGCTACGAAAATTTTTTGCGGACACGGCGGGTAGAATCAGACGGAAAGGTTCTTTTTCTAGAACTTGGTGTCGGTGGAAACACTCCGGGAATTATAAAATATCCCTTCTGGCAAATGACATTAAAAAATTCGAACGCAACCTACGCCTGCGTAAATTATGGAGAAGCAATCGCGCCCCGTGAAATCGCAGACAGGGCAATATGCATAAACGGCGACATTGGCGAAATTTTGGGAAAAATGGTATAATAAGTTTATGAAAATCAGCGTTCGTTTTACAGCGGCAGTGCATACGCTTTTGTGCATCGAATATTTTGAAAAAGACACGCGCGTTACTTCGGAATTTATTTCTGCAAGTACAGGCGTGAATGCCGTTATCATAAGAAAGATTCTCTTGCAGTTGCAAAAGGCTGGCCTTGTGGAAACAGCAGCCGGGGTCGGAGGCTCTCACCTTTCTCGGAGCGCAGACAAAATCACCCTGCTTGACATATACAAAGCAATCAATGAGGGTGAAGAAGAACGGGAAGTTTTTAATTTTCATCCCAATCCAAACAACAAGTGTCCTGTAGGAAAAAACATTCATAAAGTCCTTGATCCTGTTTTAGCCGACGCTCAAAAGGCAATGGAAAA
>CAMNGG010000040.1 GCA_946537975.1 uncultured Treponema sp.
CGCAATGAAACGAACTAACGATAGTTAGTGAGTGAAATGAGGAGGCTGAGCGTTAGCGAACCCTGGAACACCCGACAGGCACAAAGTGCCGGATGCGCCCAAAATAAAAAAAAGGACTATTAAAATGAACCTTAAAGATTGTTACATCGAAGAAGATCTCTTTCCAAAAATTTTTACAAACTTTGAAGAGAGGGATTACGGGATTCTGTTTTATAACTCGGAAAACAAAGATTCTTTTGACTCTAATCATGCGGTGATTTACAGGGAGAGGATTCAAAATCTGCAGGCGGTGCTTTCTGATATTGCTGACTTTTACAAAGCAAAGGGAAGCCGGACGATAATTTATCAGTCGATGCTGGATGACAACTGGTTTGATGAAATAAAGGATGAGCTTGAGGCAGGCGGTTACAGAAGCTGGACTGAAAATCAGGAGTTTATGTTCCTTAAAGAAAAGAATGAGATTGTTCCAAACCCTCAAATAGAAATCCGCAAGGTTGAAAAGTGGACTGAAGAAATTGAAAATGTTTTAGTCGAAGCGGAAGAGCCCTGGGAAATCATGGTTGCAAAAAAGACTCTGAAATATCCAGGGGCCTGGATGTTTGCGGCGCTTTTGAATGGGAAGCCTGTTGGGCTTTTGTATGGTCATATTTCTGAAAGGGCTTGCCGGGTTGATTATCTGATTGTCTCCAAGAAGTACAGAAAGCAGGGAGCCGGGCGTGCACTTTTTTACAGGTATGTGGAATGGTGCAAGGAGCGGGGAATAGAAAACTGTTACATCTGGCCGGACGGAGAAACTCCAAAAAGGATTTATGAAGAAGGCGGATACAGGCTCGTAGAAATCTGCAGGGCCGGGCGTGCGGTGATGGAGTGATGGGGAGGCATAGCTATGACGTACGTTTTGAAGTTGGGATGCAGCGAAACAACGGAATGACGGAGTGATTGCAAGCGTTGTGAAAACGAGATGCAGCGGAGTACCGAGGCGGAGGAATATCGGAAAGCGTTATGAAGCCGTGATAGAACGGAGTATCGAGTTGACGAAGAAACGAGGCGGCGGAGTGATTTATGAAAATTGAATTCAGGGAAGCGGTGGCTGCAGATGCCGGGGTGCTTATTGAGATTTACAATTCTGCTTTTTACAAGGATTTTATCAGATATGGCGAATGTCCGGCTTATGGAAGAAGTCTTGAAGAGATGCAGCGGTCTATCCTTGAGTTTCCAAAGTTTGTGATTTTGTGTGATGGCGATCCGGTTGGCTGCATTTCATGTAAGGCTGTGGAAAGCAGGGTGTATGAAATTGGCTGCCTGTGTGTGAAGCCGGAGTTTCAGGGGAAAGGAATTGGCACGGCGGCTGTGGCTTTTGCAAAAGCTCATTATGAGGATTGGAAAAAGTTTACGCTGATAACTCCTGTGGATAAAGAAGAGAATGTCAGCTTTTATACGGAAAAGTGCGGCTTTAAGATTGCGGCGACCGAGATGGATGGAAACGTGAAGGTTGTGCGCTTTGTTTTGGAGAAGTAGAAATTAGAAATGTCATATAAATTATCGGTTTTCCTTATAATATATGACATTTTTGCTGCATACGGATCGGGATTTTTCCAGAAATGTCATATAATTTAAGGATTTCATCAAAAATATATGACAATATAATCAAAAAAATAGATTTCTGCAGGTGAAAATCCCGATTTTTTTCTATTTATTAAGTCGAAATGTCATATAAATTGGTTAAAATACAGAAATTATATGACAATTTACTGGAAACAAATTTCATTTTCATCCTGTATGTCATATAAATTGCTAAGTTTTAGTAATTTATATGATTTTTGTCATTGATAATTACTGATTTTCTATTAAAAAATCATATAATTCAATCTATTTACTGAATTTATATGACTTTTATTAGAAATCCCCCTCCTCACATCAGAGCTTAAAGCGGCTACGAAGCACCTTTTGAAACTCAGTTCTTCCAATGTATCGCTGATGCGAGGACACCTGTGAACTGAAATTGGCAGCAGATGAAATCCCAAACAAAAACTTGTAGAAACACAACAAACCTTATAATATGAAAATACGAATATGATAAAATTTGTTGAAGATGCCAGCGAGCGCAGAAGGATTTCAAGACAGATTCTGGAAGCACTGCCCGAGTGGTTTGAGGTAAAAGAAAGCAGAGAGCAGTATATCCGTGAATCAGCGGAGCAGTCTTTCTGGGTATCGATTAACGGAGATGAAAAACAGGGCTTTCTTTGCCTGAAAGAGACCGGCAAGTCTACAATGGAACTTGCCGTAATGGGAGTCCGAAATGAATGCCACAGAAAGGGAATCGGAAGAAGACTTTTTGCGGCCGCCAAAGACTATGCTGCTAGAAAAGGATATGAATTCATTCAGGTCAAGACCGTCCGCTCTGGAGTCTATCCAGATTACGATATTACAAATGCTTTTTATCAAAGTCTTGGTTTTAAGGAACTGGAAGTTTTCCCAAAATATTGGGACGAGGCAAATCCCTGCCAGATTTATGTAATGTCGCTCAAGAATGCAATCAACACGATCTCAACACGTCACAGTTATCGCGGTGAGTTCTTACAGGAAAGCGTTCCGGAAAAAGATCTTTTGACAATCGTAAAAGCGGGAATCGACGCGCCTTCCGGCTGCAACAAGCAGACAACAGATTTAATCATTGTAAACGATCTGGATATGCTGAATAAAATCAAAGCACAACTTGACCTGCCGGTTGCACAGACAGCACCCGCCATGATTGTTGTCCTTACCCGAAGGATAAACGCATACAGGGACAAATGTTTTGCCGTCCAGGATTATTCCGCCGCCATCGAAAACATGCTTCTTGCCATCGTTGAGCTGGGATATCAGAGCTGCTGGTACGAAGGCCACATTACAGATGATGACAGGATTTGCGACAAAATTGCTGCTGTTCTGAATGTTCCGGAAGAATATGATGTAGTCTGCATCCTCCCCGTTGGAAAAGCAAAAGACGACTTCCACGCCCCCAGCAAAAAGCCTTTGTCGGAACGAGTCCGCTTCAACCGCTGGTCACAATAGAAGGCGTCGATGAAATTTTAAAGATAGCCGGGTCAAGCCCGACAAGAGCAAGGCTCCTGTTTCGAATATACTCCGCCAGCGTAATTTGGAAGGAGGGGGAAGTCTCCCCCTGCGCTCCCAAGCAAGTCGCTACGCTTTGTTGCTTGTCCGCTACCCCTTCTAGCGGGGGACACCCCCGCAACGCCCCCGTTGTTTTCCCCGTGAGTTTTCGCCGAAACCTCAATAGTGAGCGAAGCGAACGTATAACGCCCCGCGAATAAGTAAACCTAAAAATTGCTTTCGCAATTTTCTTAACGGTTTGCTATTCAACACCGCCCGCCAGCGGGCTTACACATTTTATAAGTTTCCATCTGTCCACATAACAAATTATAAAAACCGAAACGTGAATAAAAATATTTTAAGTCTTCATCATAAAGAACAGAAATCATATAAATACATTCCTTTTTCAAATACTCAATCATCTTATTCATAAGTTCACTACCAAGGCCTTTACCCTGAAAATCCGGATGAACCATTAAATCCTGAATATAGGCATCAGTAACTCCATTTGAAACGCTGTCAACAAATCCAATAAGCTTCTGCTTCTCTTCTTCATAAACAGCAATGTGATAATAAGACTTCAGCCTTGGATCTGCCATTTCCTTTTCCATTCTATTCCAGCCAACTGACTGCCGTAAATCGCAAATTTCTTTTACATCAATTTTTTCATTGTATTTGTAAATCATTTATACTCCTTCTTTAGCACAGGCAAAAGCTTTTCCACAGTCTTTTTCACAAAATCATCAGCCTGCTCTGGCCTAAGATATTTATACTCTCTGTGAAGGTCACCGTG
>CAMNGG010000041.1 GCA_946537975.1 uncultured Treponema sp.
CTGTTTCTTACCGGGAAATCACTGGCTCACAGGCGAGGGCTCCGTTCTTTGGGGCTGTCTCAGAAATATCCCATTCATTGCAATTGGAATTCTGATTGTGATTATCTACTTCAAGACTCGCAGGGAAAATCCACTTTTCAAAAGAATATGGTTGTATGTTAGTCTGTCCTTTCTTTTTTACATCCCTGTAGCAATTTTTGCATCTCATCTTCCTCTGCTTGGAATGCTCATGCTGCCTAAGACTGTGTGCTATATGCTGATGCTTGGGATATTCTTGAAAGCGAAAAAATTCTGAATGAATTCGTATTCATACTCAGGAAATGATATTTCTAACATTTTATTACTGCCCGATTGTGCAAAGCTTTCCACGCAAAATGTAGCCGATTTTTTCGTAGCAGGCATTTGAAGCAATGTAATCTGCATCGGTGTAAAGCATTGGAATATAGCCTTTGTCCTTGGCAATTTTTGTCACCTGGTAAACAAGATTTTCTGCATAATGATGGCGGCGATATTCCGGGCGGGTGTAGACTGCTCCAAGTGAAGCAAGCTGTCCGTTTGGACGATAGATACAGCAGCCTGTATTTTTTCCCTCTGAGTTTTGCCAGAAATAGTAAAGGCCGTCTTTAATTCCCTGTTCAATCTTTGCACGTGTCTGTTCCTTGTCCGACATAGCGACATTGGTCTCTTTGTGAAAGTCGCAGGTCATTTCAAAAAGTTCATCAAGGTCGGCTGTCTGACACTGCCAGAGTTTGCCGTCTATGCTTGTGCTTGAAGCCGGCAGAAGTGGTTTTGGGTTGTCATAGGCAAACATATTTTTTTTGATTGAAAGTTTTGCAATGTCCTGAGTTGTCGAACTTTCTTCTGTTGATTTTTTTATGAAGAATTCTGCAAGCTCGTATTTCATGTTAAAGGTACAGCTGCCGTTCAGATAGCCTTTTTCTTTTACAAGTTCGTAGGCTTTTTGCATTTCGTCTGCGTTTGCGTCATCTGCGGTCCAGATCCACACAGGAAAAGGATGAGAGCTAAGGCAAATGATAATCCTCTGGTGATCGCTCAAAATAAGTTCGCAGGGAAGACCAAGTATCCGCCGTAAAACAAAGAAGGTGTATTTGTCCTGCTCTAAAAGTTTAAAGTCACGTTCGTCTGCAAAAGTATCTATGATCATCAGGGTGCCTCCTTTATTTTGTAATAATTCTCACTGTATTAAATTGTCATGAATTTTAGTATAGCAAACAATTCAAAGATTTTGTACTATGAAAAAAAGTGATTTTGGGGAGAATAATGGTAAGCTTTAATATTGATAACTACTTAGAAAAACTGATTTTGCGATGCAAAGAATCTTTTGGCGGCCGGCTTGTTTATGTGGGCCTGCAGGGAAGCTGGCTTCGTGGTGAAGCGACTGAAAACAGCGATGTTGATGTGATGATTGTGCTGGATGGATTTTCAGTTGAAGATATGAAAACTTACCGTGGCATCCTCAAAGAAATCGGCTGGTATGAAAAATCATGTGGCTTTATTTGTGGTAAGGAAGATTTAGCAAATTGGAATTCTCTGGAAACTTTGCAGCTGAAATATACGACAAAAGATTTATTCGGCAAACTTGAAAGTCTTCTTCCTCCTGCAACAAGACAGGATGAAGTAAATTATGTAAAAATCAGCCTTGGGAATTTTTATCACGAAATCTGTCACCGCTACATTCATGCTGGTGAAGAAAAAAGTCGCAACAAACTTCGCGCGAGCTGCAAGCAGTTGTACTTTGTAATTCAAAATCTTCATTATTTAGAAAGTGGAAATTTTCTTTTGAAAAAATCTGACTTGAAGGCGGCCGTGTCTGTAGAGGACCGCGAAATGCTTTGCATTCCGGAACTGCCTGATGATTATGATTTTGAAAAAACTTATGGGGCAGTTTTTGCCTGGTGTCAGAAGGCTTTTGCAAGAATAAAGTAGGGGAGAAGAATTTTGTATGAGTGGCGGAATTAAGAAGGGAAAGTTCGTTTACAAAAATCAGGACAGCCTGAACAAGATGCATGCCTTTTATAACAAAACTCTTGCCGCACTTGGCGTCCCTTATTCAGAAGAATATTTTGAAACTTCTTTCGGTCAAACTCACTGCCTTCTTGTTGGCGATAAAGACAAGCCTAGAATCTGTACAATTCACGGCGGCAACGGAATCACAACTCTTAATCTCAAACTCTTTTTGCCGCTGCACAAAGACTTCTGCATTCTTGCGCCGGATGTTATCGGGATGCCGGGGAAGAGCGAGCCTTACAGAAATATCAGCAGCAAGAAAGACCAATATGGGCTTTGGATTAATGAGGTTTTGAATCATTATGGCGAAGAAAAAATCTCTTTTGTTGTGTCGTCTTACAGTTCTGCGATGTTCCTGTCTTTTGCCAAGTCTTACCCTCAAAAAGTTAGTTCCGCCTTACTTCTTGTTCCGTCGGGAATAGCGCATGGGCCGATTCTTCCAATGCTGGGAAAGTTGGTCCTGCCATTTATAAAGTATTATTCCAATCCGTCAGAAAAAACTCTTGATGCCGTGATTGAAACTATGGGCGGAAAGGGTGACGAGACCTGGCGCGAGTTTTTTGATTTGATGATGTCTTCCTACAAAATGGAAATGAAGCCTCCAAAAGAATATAGCAAGAAAGAGATGGCTGCATTCAAGGCACCGCTTTTAATTATGGCTTCCCAAAAGGATATCTTCTTCCCGGCAGACAGAGTGTTCGCAAAAGCCAGAAAGATTTTTACCGGACCAGTTACTACATCAGAAATAGACAGCAAGCATTTACCTTCAGACGAAGTGATGCTTGAGGTGTGCAAGTGGGCTAAAGAGTTTTTTGAGATGAATGAAAATCTGAGTGAATACCTTAAAGAAACTCCAAGCATAAATTTTTCTCATCCGCTGATTGAGGCAAAAATCAAAGA
>CAMNGG010000042.1 GCA_946537975.1 uncultured Treponema sp.
GAATTATTTTTGATTGCTACATGCAGAGGCGTATCACCATCAAAATTTTTCAGTTCAGGATCTGCACCCTTAAAAATAAAATATGTAATGAGTTCTGCATCATCAACCTTTGCGGCAACATGAAGAACAGTATTTCCACTTTCGTCTACCGCATTTATATCTGTTGGCATTGTGAATTCCTGCATAGCCTCATCTCTTCGGTTCTGCAGAATGAGCTGTTGTGGAGTTGTTTTTGCAGCAACTGGCTTTGTGCTTGCACAGCCAGAAAGTAAAAGGAGCGCAGTAAATCCTGCTAAGGCGTAATTTTTACAGCCTGTTTTTATTTTTTCCATATTTCCCCTCTGAATATACATATCTATTGTCTTTATCGGGGAAAAATGGCATTCAATTTACTGATTTTTTAATAATTCCAGCATTTTTCTGAAGGCGCTGTCTTCCTTATTAAGCTCGCGTGAACCACGGGTAATTTTACAAAGTGACATGCTGAACTTATTTGCAATTTCGCGTTGTGTAGTTCCGGCATCAATTTCTTTAACTAAAAGCCAGCGGTTTGCTATATCTTTAAGCTCGGGTTTTGTAAATAAGCAGTTGAAAAACTCATAGATAAAAGCCTCGTCATCTGATTTTTTAATAAGATGACAAAGCTCCTTTATAGTAGAAGCAATTTCTTCTTCAGAAATACCTTTTTTGATTTCGTTATTATCCATAGAAACAGTATAACAGAAAATTAAGAAATTGCAAATACAAAAAAAATCCTGTATGCGGAGTGAGAAAAAAAATGTCGTAAATAAAAAAAAAGCGAAGAGCTTCGTATTCAAGACACATTGCCAACGGAATGATGTTGTCAATGTATCTTGCCTACTACGCACTTCGCTTTTTTTTGCTTTTATAGTGGTTTTCCACTCCGCACTTCGATTTTTTCGTAGTAAACTTCTATATTTTCTGTTATTTTAGCAGAGCTTCAACCCTCTCAGCTGCGTCTTTTAATTCCGGAATATCAAGGCTTTCAATGTCACCGGCGTCTACTGCGCGGCTTGTTTCTTCCTGCATTGGAATGCGGGCTAAAACCGGAATATTAAAGCTCTTTGCAATCTGATCAATGTTGCTCTTGCCGAAAACTGTGATTTCTTTTCCACAATCCGGGCACTTTACGTAGCTCATGTTTTCTACAATTCCAAGGATTGGAATGTTCATCATATTTGCCATGTTTACCGCTTTTTCAACTATTACACGAACAAGCTGCTGTGGTGAAGATACGACAATAATTCCATCAACAGGAAGAGACTGGAAAACTGTAAGTGGTACGTCGCCTGTTCCAGGTGGCATATCAACAAACATAAAATCAACATCCTTCCATATAACATCTGTCCAGAATTGCTTTACTGCACCCGCAATAACAGGACCGCGCCAGATAACAGGGTCTGTTTCATTCTGAAGCAGAAAGTTCATAGACATAAGCTGAATGCCGGAATCAGTTACAACAGGTGTGAGGGCATCTTCCCCCTCCACTGTCTGAGCACGTTCATCTCCTACACCAAAGCTTTCCGGGATAGAAGGACCTGTAATATCAGCATCCAGAATAGCAGAGCGGAAGCCGTCTTTATTTATTTTTGCGGCAAGAAGGCTGGTTACAAGTGATTTACCTACACCGCCCTTTCCACTGACAATTCCAATAACTTTCTTTACACTGCTGCCAGCGTGAAGATTAACATGTAAATCTCTCTTTGAACATTCCTGACCGCAGGAACCGCAGTCGTGTGTACATTCAGACATATTTATACCTCAATTTAAAATATAATAATATAATGACAAAAATACAATAAAAAAGATTTGCTACTCCGCATTATAAACAAAAGTCACGAATTTCTGGCTCCCGGTCACGGCTGCATGGTTCAAAACCGCGCAATAATGCGCTACACGCTTTTTGTGGTATAGAAACTATTTACTGCTGCTACGCAGCAACCACAAAAAGAGTGTTTTTGAACCCCGCCCCGCTCCCTCGCGCCAACACTACCGAAATCATTTATAATGCGGCAAAACGTCTACTTATTATATTTTAATTGAGCTAAAATCTGTCATAGTTACTATTAACAAGAACAAGGAAAATCAGTTATAATGAATAAATTTATTATTCTTTAAAAATGAGGTATAAAAAATGACTTCACAATTGATCGCAAAGATTATTGCCTTTATGCTTTATCTTGGTCTTATGGTTTTCATTGGACTTCGTAATGCAAAGAGCAACAATTCGGCATCTGACTTCTTTCTTGGCGGAAGAAAGCTTGGTCCTTGGGTAACAGCCCTTTCCGCAGAAGCTTCTGACTCATCTGCCTGGGTTTTGATGGGACTTCCAGGTCTCTGCTATCTCGGAGGCTTTAAGGAAACCTTCTGGACAGCCATTGGTCTTATTGCGGGAACTTACCTTGCCTGGCTCTTAATTGCAAAACCTCTCCGCAAGTGTTCAATTACATACGGTGACTCAATCACAATCCCGGAATTCCTTACAAACCGCTTTAAGGATAGCACACACATTCTTTCAATTGTTTCATCTATCTTTATTGTGCTCTTCTTTACTATTTATACAGCTTCTGGTTTTGTAGCCTGTGCAAAGCTTTTCCGTTCAGTTTTCGGCCTCAGCTGGAATGCAGGACTTTTGATTGGTTTTGTTATCATTCTTTCATATACAATTCTTGGTGGCTATAAAGCTGTTTGTACAACAGACTTCGTCCAGGGTTCTTTGATTTTCATTGCTTTCATTATCTCTGGAATCGTAATCGTTGCTTCTCTCGGCGGCTTTGGAAACGCAGCAGAACAGGTTTCTAACTTTACAAACCGCGCCCTCAGCGGTGAATTCGGTTCTGCAATGGTAAAATCAATTACAGGAAACAAATCCTTCAGTGCAATGTCTGCAATTTCAGCCTTCTCATGGTGTCTTGGTTACTTTGGAATGCCACACATCATCATCCGCTTTATGGGCTGCCGTTCAAACAAAGAAATTGCAACAGCACGCCGTATCGGTATTGTATGGATGATTATTTCTTACATCGGTGCAGTTTTGATTGGTGCTCTTGGAACAGCTTACCTTTTGAACAAGGGAATTATTCTTGGTGCTAATCCGGAAGAAGTTGTTACAGAAGGACTTAAGGCTCTTGGTACAGGAACTCAGGAAGCAGTATTCAGCGAAACAATGCTTAAGATGTTCCCAGCCTTTATTGCGGGACTCTTCCTCTGTGGTATTCTTGCCGCTTCTATGTCTACTGCAGACTCACAGCTCCTTTCAGCTTCATCTGCTATCGGACAGGATATTTACAAGGGACTTATCAAAAAAGATGCTAGTGACAAAAATGTACTTCTCGTTAGCCGTATCTGTGTATTTGTAATTGCCCTTTTGGGACTTCTTCTTGCCCTTAATCCAAACTCTTCTATCTTTAATCTTGTAGCCTTTGCATGGTCTGGCTTTGGCGGAACCTTTGGTCCTCTTATCATTCTGGCCCTCTACTGGAAGAGAACTACAGCTCCTGGTGCTATTGCGGGACTTATCTGCGGTGGCGTAACAGATGTAGTATGGCACTACCTCCACGGTGGAATCTTTGATGTATATGAAATTCTTCCAGCCTTCCTTGTTTGTCTTATTGTTACAGTTGTAGTTTCTCTCTGTACAAAACAGGATGAAGAAGTTGCTGCTAAGTTTGAAGAATATAAAGCTTTAGCTGATTAAAAGCAAAAGATGTTGAATCAGTTCAACATAAAATCATGAAATAGTCATAAAAAAACTCCGCAAAAAATGCGGAGTTTTTTTTGTTAAGCAAAGTTTCCTAACTTGCCTTATTCCTTAATAGCGCCGCCGGCAACACCTTCAGCAAGTTTCTTCTGTGAAGAGAAGTAAACAATAAGAACCGGAACAGTTGCGATAATAAGTGCCGCAATCTGCCAGCCAAGCTGAATACCTGTTCGGCTTGAGAATGAGAATACTCCAACCGGTAAAGATTTAGTTGCTTCAGCAGAAGCCATTACCAGTACAAGAAGGAATTCATTCCATATACTAAGTGCAGTCATAATACTGATTGTTACAATAACAGGAACTGTCATAGGAACAATAATTGCTATAAAGGTTTTAAATGGTGTAGCACCATCAATATATGCAGATTCTACAAGCGAGTATGGAAGACCGCGAATGTATGTAGAAGCAAGCATTACCGACATTGGAAGTCCGAATGCTACATAAACCAGAATAATACCAACATGAGTATTAGTGAGGTGCATTTTTGTAAGCATAAGGAACAATGGTACAAGCAGCTGATTTACATCAAGAAGGTATCCTAAACCAATTGCGGCCGCAATGATTGCAGAAACCATCTTGTACTTAAACTTTGTTGTTCCATAACCAAGCATAAGTCCAAGCAATACAACAAGGAAGGTTGAAACAATTGTATAAATAAGGCTGTTTACAAATTTCAAGCCAAGTTCACCTCGAGACCAGGCAGAAGTATAGTTCCACCAGATTGTCTGCCAGTTGATTTTAGCACGAACACCTGCCGGTAAATCAGATACTTTAATCTGAACCCCTTCTCCAGGCTGAATGTCGCGAATAATGCGTCCTTCAGAATCTGTCAGATCTGCAGGAAGCGAATCACGTATAATAAAATGAACCTTAATTCTTTTATGAGCACCAATATTTGGAGACTCAAGAATCAAAATTTTATTATTGATTTCAACACGATTCTTAGTATCGCCCTTTCCTGCCTTATTAACGATTCCAAGCTTTTCAAGCATACCATTCGGATATTTGATATTTGTCTGAGGCTCAACTACATCCAGATATCCATCTGTTGCATGAAACAATTCATATGGCAATGAATAGATATCTTTTGTAAGCTCTTCATTTGTTTTGAATGATGAATAACCCATCCAGATTAGAGGAGCTATTGTAATAAGTGTCCACAGGATAAATATAAAATACGAGATTGGTTTTGCCAGGTATCTGGAAAAAATTGATGTTTTAGGAACTTCGCCTTTTTCTGTTTTTGCCATAATTAATAGTCCTCATCAGTTCCAAGCTTTTTACCAACCCATTTACTGAACAGGATAATAATAATACTGATTAATACTATCATGTTCGCAATGGCCGCACCATACGCAAATCTCATAGGATCTTTTGCATTGTTAAAGGCAATTCGGTACATATAAATCGGCAATACTTCTGCATTAATTCTCTGTTTACCTTCTGAAGCCAAAGAGAAAATCAGACCAAAGCCTTTTAAGGAACCTGCAATAGCAAGAATACAAGAAGTAAGAATAGAAGATGCCAGAAGAGGAATTGTAATCTTAAAGAAAATTTGTACTTCAGAAGCGCCATCAATTTTTGCCGCTTCAAACATACTGTCATTAATTTTCTGGAGATTTGCCAGGAAAATAATCATATAAAAACCTGTGTACATCCAGATAAGCGATACCGCTATTGGAATCATACACTTATTAGGATCCATCATCATGGTAAATTGTGCATTCGGATCCTTTGTAACTGCCTGAATAATTCTGGAAACAGGACCATCAACCATAAACAACATTCGCCACATAATACCAATTACGATTGTAGATAAGAACTGAGGCAGGAATACCATTGACTGGAAGAAGGTCGCACCCTTTACCTGCTTTCTGTACAGGATAAAGGCGAGAATAAATCCTATTGGAATCTGACCAAAAACCGAAACAACAACTACAATCATGTTGTTCTTAAAAGCATGCCAAAATTCAGGAACATTATTAGCAGGATCTACTAAGCCCCTGTTCATAGTCATTACTTTTATGTAGTTTGCAAAACCAACAAATTTTGCTGGCTCCTGTGAGTTCGGATTATAATTTGTAAAACTCAAAAATAATGAATAACAAATTGGATAAGCAATAATAAGGAGATATATTATTAAACCTGGAGCAATGAAGCTCACATAAGTTAATAAATCTCTTTTATCTGTTTTTCTCACGATTTTTTTCCTTATTAATTAAAAAAAAGGGGTATTTCTATAAATCATCATAAAAATACCCCTTCCAGACTAGCTGCAATAATTATTTCTAATTACGCGGCATGATAATTACTGAGCATCGAATGCTTTCTGAACATTCTTAGCAAGTGCCTCAGCAGTAATCTTTCCTGATACGATATCCTGCATACCAGCATTCAAAGTATCATTAGCTGCACCAGTAAGGTATGAGTCGATTACATAGCAAGAAGGATAAGCACCGAGCTTTGCCTTTTCAGCAATACATGGATCCATTCCAGCTGGGAGCTTGAAGTCCTTAATGATTGGAGCAGAGATAGCACCATCCTGGAGTCTCTGAACTGTTTCATCATAGCTGTAGAAGTAAGCAATCCATCTCTTAGCAGCGTCAAGAACCTTCTTGTCCTTAGCACCCTTCTTTGTAATACCATATCCAACCTGCCAAGCACCAGCCAATGAACCAGCACATGCTTTTTCACCTGGAACCTGTGGAATAGAAATGAGTTTTACAGACTTAGAAAGTGCGCCGAGGTTGTTTTCACCAAATGCCCACTGTCCGTCAATGTACATAAGGTATTTGCCGTTTACGAAGTTAGACATACCAGTTCCGTTATCTGTAAGAACAGAGTTAGGATCAAGAACACCGTCCTTTACCCATGTAGAAAGAACAGAAAGTGCATCTACGAAGCCCTTGTCTGTGAATTTAACCTGCTTGTTTACAGCTTTTTCAATCCACTTAAGATCACCAGTTGTTCTTGGGATAATACCAGACATTACACAAGAACCCCAAACCCAACCATCAGCACCGTGTGTTGACATAAGCTGGATTCCGTTCTTCTTACAGAGCTGTGCAAGAGCCTTCATGTCTTCGTAAGTTTCTGGAAGTTTTCCACCAATCTTGTTAAGAAGATCCATGTTTACTGCAACTACAGTACAGTAGTTAGATCCACCAAGTGGAAGATATGGCTTGTTTCCATTTCCGAAGAAATCTGGAACAAGTGAAGCATCGATGTTTGATGGGTAGTAAGGAAGGTTGTTGATCTGCTGACCAGCTTCCTGCCATTCAGAACCCCAGCGTGCATCTGCACCCATGTAAGCGATATCAGGTACATCACCAGCAGCAAGACGAGAAACTGCCTTCTGATGGTATGCTTCATCATAAAGCATTTCGTAGTTAATCTTTACATCAGGATTTTCAGCTTCGAACTCTTCACAGATTCTTTTGAATGTCTGTCCCTCTGAGTTAGAGTTGTCACCGTAACCCATAATGTTCAAGGTTACCTGCTTTACTTTCTTTGCCTTT
>CAMNGG010000043.1 GCA_946537975.1 uncultured Treponema sp.
TACACAGACAGCAGGTCGGGATCAGCTTGGAGACTTTGCTCCGATGTTCGCTCACCTGAACGACGATGTACTCTTCGGCGAAGTATGGAATGAGAGTGCAATTGATATAAAAACAAAGTGCATCATAACAGTGGTTTCGCTTATGGCAAGCGGAATTACAGATTCTTCCCTCACATACCATTTGCAGAACGCAAAGGCTCACGGAGTTACAAAAGAAGAAATCACCGCAATCATCACACATGCTACAATGTACACAGGATGGCCAAAAGGCTGGGCAGTATTCCGTCTGGCAAAGGAAGTCTGGAAGGAAAATGAGACTGCCAAAAACGAAAAAGACTGCTACCAGAATTCAATTTTCTTCCCGATTGGAGAGCCAAACCCATATGGAAAATATTTTGTAGGACAAAGCTACCTTGCTCAGATTTCCAAAGAGCAGATTCCGGTTTTCAATGTAACTTTTGAACCTGGTTGCCGCAATAACTGGCACATCCACAGTGCAAAATCTGGAGGAGGACAAATGCTTATCTGCGTGGGTGGCCGCGGCTGGTATCAGGAAGAGGGAAAAGAGGCCGTCGAACTGCTTCCCTGAAGCGTTGTGAATATTCCTGTCGGTGTAAAACACTGGCACGGGGCGGCAAAGGACAGCTGGTTCAGCCATCTGGCACTGGAAATTCCCGGCGAAAAAGGAAGCACGACCTGGTGTGAGAGAGTGAATGATGAAGATTATGGAAAATTAAAATAAGGGCGTTCGTCGTTCGCTACGCTCGCGCCGCCGGGCTTTTCGCACTTCGCCTATTCGGCTCATCCCTCCGGGACTGCCTACGGCAGGTGCTACAATCCCTAACGCGAAAATAAATTTACGGAGGAAACTTTATGAAAAAACTTATTCTTACACTTTTAATTGGAGGCTTTATGATGACAGGACTTTCAGCAAAGACTGCATTCGTTTACTTTAGCGCAACAGGAACTACCGAAAGCATGGCAAAAAATGCCGCTAAAGAAATGGGAGCTGATATTTTTGAAATCCAGCCGGTGCATAAATATACCGACGCTGACTTAAACTGGCACGACAAAAAATCACTTTCTTCGATTGAATGCAATGATCCGAAAAGCCGTCCTGAAATTAAAGCTGTAGTTTCCGTCGCCTCTACCACCACTTTTGACATCTCCGGCTATAACACCGTTATTGTCTGCTATCCAATCTGGTGGGCTTATGCCCCAAAAATTGTTTACACCTTTGTGGAAAGCCAGAACTGGTCGGGCAAAAAAATGATTACTCTTTGTACCAGTGGTGGTAGCGGTCTTGGTCGCAGCGGTAGTGATCTCGCTAAGTTTGCAAAGGGCATAGACTTCAAGGGTGGAAAAGATTTTACCCGTGGCTCTGCTGCAGACGTTAAGAAATATATAGAAGGTTTGTTGAAATAGAAAAATTCCAGGAGTAACATAATGACAAAAACCCAGAGTTTAAGAATGACTATCGACATTACTATGACCATCCTCTCCATCATCCTCATGGGCGGAAACTATTTGTTCCCGGCAGACATCGTGCACGAAATCTTAGGCGTGGCCCTTTTTGTCTTATGGGGCGTTCACATCACACTAAACCGCCGCTGGTACTCTGCCCTTTTTCGCGGCAAATACAATCCCTACCGCGTAATGCAGACTGTCATCAATTGTTGCATTTTAATCAGCACAATCTTCCTGATGATAAGCGGAATAATTCTTTCACATCATCTTTTTACTTTTCTGAACATTCAGGGCGGACTTGGATTTGCCAGAATTGCCCATCTTCTTGCAAGCCACTGGTACTATCTTTTTATGTCGCTGCATATTGGAATGCATGTGGGGATGATTGCAAATAAAATAAAACAGAAAAGAAATAACGGTGCAAAAGAACATGGTCAGTCACAACCTACAGCAAAAAAAATCATCCTACGCATTCTCCTCGCCCTCGCCTGCCTTTACGGTCTTTACGCCTTTATCGCCCGCGGGGTCTGGAAGTACCTTATCCTTCAGCAGCAGTTTTTCTTCTTCGACCTGGAACGCGGCTACATCCTCTTTGCTCTGGATTACATTTCAATAATCATTTTGTTTGCGACACTCTCGCACCTTATAGCAAAACTATTAAAAAAATGATTCAATTAAACTATGGCAGATACACAAAACTTTCAGATAAATGATTATTTTCAGCTGACGATTAGCGAGCAAAAATTCTGGCTGCCAAAAATCGGCGAGTCCGACTGGCGGGCTGGTAAATATCTTTTTCAGCTTCTTTCTGATGGCCAGTTTAAAAAACATTGTGGTGAAACATCAAAATTATTTTTACTGACTCAGGGTGACAAGCTGATTTCCTTTTGTTCTTTTACAGAGCGTGATGAGATTCCAGAAACAGAACTTACTCCATGGATTGGCTTTGTTTACACCTTCCCCACCTTTCGGGGAAAACGCCGTATTGGCAAATTGATTGAGCACATTTATGGTCTTGCAAAAGCCCAGGGCTTTAAGCAGCTTTATATTTCCACAGACCAGAAAGGTCTTTATGAAAACTTTGGATTTTCCTTTTTGCAAATCATGACAGAGCGCTGGGGTGGAGAAACTCTGGTTTATCAGATGAAAATAGAAAACAAGGATTACAGCGACATCATAGGCAAAACTATAAAAGGCACAATCGACCGGCCTCTTGGCTCAGCTCATCCACGGCACAAAGAAATGATTTACCCGATAAACTACGGCTATGTGGACGGCGTTTTTGCAGGAGATGGAGCCGAACAGGACGTTTATGTTTTTGGTACAAACAAGCCGCTGCAAACTTTTGAAGGAAAAATCATCGGAGTTTATCATCGCTTAAACGATGTTGAAGATAAATGGATTGTTGCTCTGGATGACAGACCTTACACAGAAGAGGAAATTCTAAAAGCAATCAGTTTTCAGGAACAATATTTTATGGGCGAGTTATATAGATAATTGGAGGTCTAAATGGCAATCACAGTAAATCTTCGTTACACAGGAAAAAAGGGTGCTGCACAGGCCTTTGCCCGCGAAATGATTTCCAGCGGAACTGTTGAAAAAATCCGCACAGAAAAAGGAAATCTCCGCTATGAATACTACTTGCCTTTTGGCGAAGATGCTGATGGTGATGAAGCCAGCAGAGAAACAATCCTCCTAATCGACGCCTGGGAAAATCAGGAAGCAATAGACCTGCACCACGCAAGTCCAATGATGAAAACAATCGCAGAGCTTCGCGAAAAATATGACCTTCACATGACAATTGAACGTTTTGTTTCTGATGATAAAATCCCGGAACAGGATAAAAAATTTTTGCGAAAGTAAAAAATTTAATTTCTATTCGCCAAACTTCCTGATAAAATCCTCATGATTTTTGCAGCCGGTTTTCATGTAAATTCTTGAAAGATAGTTTTCCAGCGAACGCTCAACAATATTCATCTCTTATGCAATCTGAGAACGGCTTTTCCTCTCAATCAGTTTTTTAAGGACAACCTGCTCCTGTCGGGTAAGTCCGTCAAAGATTGTTCGATAGGTAAAAAGCGGAGAAACCAGAGTCTGCTGAACGTAAGTCTCTCCGCCAAGAACTGTTTTAATTGCCGTAAAAAGCTCACTTTCTGGGGCAGACTTCAGCACAAAAGCGTCCGCACCACCTTCAAGGGCAAGCGAAACAATTCCAGGCTTTGCAAACATAGAATAGACAATCACTTTTACAGAAGGAAGATTTGACTTTACCTCCCGCAAAATATCAAGCCCGCTTTCGTCTCCTAAAAACAAATCAAGGATAAGAATGTCAGGAAGTTTTTCTTCTTTTGAAAGCTCAGTTAATTTTTTAAGGCTTTCTGATTTTGAAAATGCATAGCCTATGCAGGAATATCCGCCCTGCTCCTGAATCAGCTCGCGGATTCCCCTGTTTGTAAGAGTGTGGTCTTAAACTACAAAAAATATTGTTTCGCCTTCCATAAATTATTTATCCCTTTTAAAAATTCTGATTTGAGTTCCTTCCCCCACTGTAGAAGAAACCGAAAAGTCTGCCCCAATAAGCTGAGCTCTTTTTTCCATTCCCATAAGTCCAAAATGCTTTGAAGCTCCAAGCCTCGTAAAGCCGGAATTTCCGTAACGCTCCGCATCATAATCAAAACCGCAGCCGTCATCACTTATAAAAATATAAAGCCCCTTCTCTTCATTTTCGCATGAATTACGAATCAGAATTACCGCTTCTTCGGCCTTTGAATGTTTTATGATGTTTGTAAAAGATTCCTGAGCAATACGGTAGATATTTAAAATATCATTTTCATCCAGAAAAGAAGTGTCCGTGTCGTCCAGCATTGAAAGGCGGAATTTTACATTGCAGGTTTGAGAAACGGAAGCACAAAGATTTACAAGATTGGACTTTAAATCTTTTTTTGTAATATCAGCAGGCGAAAGATTTTAGCTGATGAGCCGAACCTGCGATAATGATTTTTCAAGAATTTGAACTGCCTCACTTATGTTTACAGCCGTTTCATCTTTTTCAAGAAGATTCTTGCAGTAACGCAAGTCCTGTGCAATAGTGTCGTGAAGCTCCCTCGCTATTCTTGCCCTTTCTTCTTCCTGACCTCGAATTGTATAAACAAGATATTCGTTAGAGTCCTTTAAGCTTTTCTTTGACTTAAAAAAGCGGATTAAAAGCAGAACGCTGATAAAAACCATCACAAAAAATAGAATGTCAAAGACGATAAAAAAGGTAATGTAATTTTCTGTGATGCGTTCAAGCTCTTCAACAGTTTGAGTGTGGTTCATAATCATCTTCTCTCAATAAAATATCTTAATGCCTTGCCGTTGCCCCGTGCAAGCAGTTTGTTTTCTGCAAGGAGTTTCTTTAATATTCTGTTTGATGTAGCAGGACTCGTTTTGAGCAAAGCATCAATTTCTGGCCGGCTGAACAATTCGTGTTCCCCCGCATATTTTAAAATCAGTTCTTCATTAGTAATAAATCCAGATTCGGCAGTTTTCTGAACAGCTGAATTTTTGTTCGGGAGGATTATTTTAAATGCGTTCTGAGTGACCAGCATCTCAGGTTTTCTTTCGCAGCTGCTGTAAGAGTTCATGATTTTTCTTAATCCAGTGCCGTATGTTTCTATCAGCGTGAGGCGGTAAAAAATGTCTGCAAGGTTTTTGTTGCGGCATACCGAAAGCCCCATTTTTACATCCTCAAGCGAAACCCCCTGTAAAAGTCCGCCAATGGAAACAATTTCAATTCGGTCAGAATAAATGCTTACAAGGGTGCTTGCACTGTAAGAATAATCGCGGTGGACAAGACTGTTTAAAAGCGCTTCTCTGATTGCGGTTTCCGGGTAATCACGGCTGTCAATTCTGTGAAGCCCTTCAAATTTTGAATTTAGGTTGTTATAACGGTCGATATAGTTGTAAACTTCTGAAAGCTGAGCGAACAGTGAGCCTGAAACTTCCTTTCTGTCCTTGAATTCCGTCTGCTCTTCATTTGAGAATACGGCACATTTTATCGTAAAAGGATTCTGTTCAGAAATCAAAAGCGCAGTGTTTGTAAAAAGTCCTGCATCATCATAAAGCCCGAGAGTCCGTTTCTGCGTGTCTCCAAAATCAAGATCCTGGCTCTTAAAAAGCTTTTCCACCGTATCAAATGTCAGGTTCTGATTCAAGGAACGCATTTTTTCAAAGCAATCTCCGTCTGTTTCGCGAATCATCCTGCGGATTTGCTCTTCGGAAGCAGGAACAGAAGAAGCCCCCTGCCGCACAAACACGCCGGAAGGTTTTAGTCCGTTTTTTGCAAGATAATAGGGTTTGTTAGAGCCTTCTTCAACATGAATTGCAAGAACCTGTCTGTCATCAAGAGTTTCAAAATCGTAGCGGATAAACATTGTGATGTCCGGTTTTATCGAATCGCGAATCAAGTTTGAAGCCTGCTGCAATGCAAAGTCCGCGTTTTCCAGCCCTGCCACAGTTCCGTCATCTTTTATGCCGATATAAAGAGTTCCGCCCCTTGTATTTGCAAATGAAACGACTTCTTTTTTTATGCCATCAACGACACTTTCTTTAAATTCGGTGCTTTCATCTTCCTGCATACAAAAACCTCGTCAAATGCTAATCATTTACTAATCAATCTAGTCAATCTAATCAATCTTGTCAAGTGTGACAGGCTTATCTTCTCTCAATAAATCGCTCGCAAAGGCGGTAAACTCCAAATTTTATATTCCCAAAAATTGAACAGGAAAACTGTAAGATATTTCATTTATTGCACGGATTTTTTCGCAACAGTCAATTACAAGTCCTGTTTTGATTTTACGCTTGTACTTGTTAAGGACAGTAAAATTTTTCGTAGGATTTTTAGGATTGATTCCTTTTTTTATTTCAATAGGATAAATTCCTTCTTCGTCCACATATAAAATGTCAATTTCTTTCTGGTCAATGTCGCGGTAGTAAAACAAGTAATCCCTCGGATTTTTATTGAACGAAAAGAAATTTTTAATAAGCTCGCTTATGACATAAGTTTCAAAAAAAGCTCCGCTCATGGCACAGTTTTCAAGCATTTGGGAGTCCGGCCATTTGCAAAGATAGGAGCAAAGTCCTGTGTCCATAAAATACAGCTTGGGAGCTTTGATAATTCTGTTTGACATATTCGCCATATAGGGCTGCAAAAGATAAATTATTCCCGAAGTTTCAAGAATCGAAAGCCAGCGTTTGCAGGTTTTTACATCTATACCGACTGAATTTGCAATTTCTTCATAATGAAGTTCCTGGGACGTTCTCAGTGCAACAATAGAAATAAAATTACGGAACTGAGTTTCATTTGAAGCCGAAATCAATTTTCGCACGTTTTTTTCAATATAGGTGTTTACATAAGATTTGAAATATGCCTCTCTCTCGGAATTGTTAGCACAGATATCAGGCATTCCGCCTTTGAAAATTTCCTGAAAAACCTCGGAACGGGTTTTGTAAGGAATAGTCCGGTTATTGTTGCGTCGCATAAGCTCTTCAATTTTTGGAGAAAAAAGATTTGCCGTATAGCCTTCCTTTTCTGCCTGAGACAAAGACGACATTTCAATTATTCCGCAGCGTCCTGCAAGAGATCCTGAAATTCCCTGCTGAAGTTCAAAACGGTTGGAGCCAGTAAGCACATACATCAGTTTGTGCTCATCTCCATTTTTCAGCCAGATTTTCCGCTGTTCGTCAATTTTGATTTTTATTGCATCAAGAAGACTTGGAACTTTTTGAATTTCATCAATAATCACAGGCCAGGGATTTGATTCCAAAAACAGCTTTGGATTATTTTCTGCAAGATTTCTGTCCTCAAGTTCATCAAGAGTAACACGGTTAAAATTTTCTGGAAAAATAAAATCTAGCGTCGTTGATTTTCCAACTTGCCGTGGTCCATACAAAACAATACAGGGAAATGACTTTGAGACCTCTAGAATTGTGTTCTCAATTGCACGCTTGATATACATAAAATCTCCAAAATATTTTACGATGAAAACAGGAGTACATTCCCTTTTTCATCGTAAAAAAATTTATCATACATCATTCAGTTTTTCAAGGCTTTCATCTTCTCTCAATAAATCGCTCGCAAAGGCGGTAAACTCCATATCCTGCAAAAGTCGCAATCAGACGGTCTGCAAAGGAAATTGGAATTTGAGCCAGAATGCATGAAACAAGCAGGCTAAAGTGATGATTAACAAAGGATTCAGTAAAACTCTTAATGGGGTTCATCATGTCGGGCACATCATAGTAAATGTAATGAAAGTAATCTATGATTCCGCTGGAAATTATTGTACACAAAGAAGAAATCAAAGCGATGAGGACAAGATACAAAATTGTAACCACCGGCGAAATTTTAAACTCAGCCTTGTGGCGCGAAACAACCCATGTTGAAAGCACAATCAGAATTCCGCAGATTGTATAAAAAAAGATAAATGGGTCTGCAACTCCCTTCTGCAAAACCCAGATTAGCGAATTGATAAGATTATACCCGACAGAAACGCAAAGAGCCGGCACAAGCCCACAGTAAAAGACAACCGCCACCGTAAAAATCGTGTCAAAAAAAAGGGGGATTTTTAAGGTGTGATAAAAAACATCCGCCGCAAGAAAATTTAAAATTTCTGCGATAATACAGATTACAATAGTTCTAAGAGTCTTTGGCATGTTGTAGAGTATATCACAGATGTTGAATTTTGTACTGGGAATCATAATTGTATTGTAATTTATTATGGGGGCCATTTTTTGCTTCGCAAAAACCGTGCTACTTCCCTTCGCAGCATAGCTGCTCGGAGACTCACTAAAAACAGTCCACTGGACTGTTTTTGCCCTGCTACGCAGTGCCGTTCCCTAGGTTTCGCTCTCGCTCCAGCCTCTTCCGTCGCTCCCTAAGTGGCCGGCTACGCCGCCTTCCGTATCCCTTGTCCGTGCAAGCTCGCAGGAGGGCGATGTACTATGCATCACTTGAATTCCACAGTTCAAAATCTATTTCAAAAAATTTGTTTATTTCTTTTACGTCTTTGTAATTTTCATCATAATATTGCTCAACTATAGCCTGCCAGTTTTTTTTATTAATGCGTTTCTTTGTTTTTCTTTTAAGTGCTTTAATATTATTAGTATCATAAATGATTTTATAATGCTGAGGATTTATTAGAAAACAAACTTTGCTTTCAAAACTATAAGCCTTAAAACTAGATTTTTCCCAACCTTTATACTTACCACTTTTAATATCTGAAATATTGTTCCACAAATGTTCAATGAACTTTATTTGCGAATTCTTTTTTACAGTACGAATTACATGCCATTCTGTACCAAGGTTTAATACACATTCCTTAAAAGCGTCAAAATCTTTATTTTCGATTGTATCTAAAAGCCATTCTCTATATATTATCTTTGCTGAAAGATTGAACTCTTTCTTATAATCTTTTTTTTCTCTTTCCATACTTTTCCTCCAAAAATACTCTTCTATTTTTCCGACCGCATACGCAGCCAGTTATTTTCTTGTAAAATACCCTGGATTTCCGTTAGCAGGGTCGTCTATGCGGGCATAGGTTTTGTCTTCAGGATATGAATAACTAAACGTTGTTCCAACCCCGCCAACTAAAGACAGACATGTGCCAAACATACCTCTAGAACGCGTTACATTTGAAGTGTCAAAGCCATCTCCCACAAATATTGTTGTTAAAGAATAATCAGAACTAAACATATACTTCATATCTGTAACATTAGAAGTGTCAAAACTTGACAGGTCTAATGATGTAAGGCTCTCACAACCATGAAACATCCAATCTATAGTTTTTACATTTGAGGTTAAAAACTTGTTAGAAAAAACTATCGTTTCAAGTTTCTTACAGGTATTAAACATATACTTCATATCTGTAACATTAGAAGTGTCAAAACTTGACAGGTCTAATGATGTAAGACTTTCACAACCATCAAACATCCAAGCCATAGCTTTTACATTTGAGGTTAAAAACTTATTAGGAAAGACTATCGTCTCAAGTTTATTACAATTAAAAAACATATACCTCATATCAGTGACTGCTGCTGTATCAAAACCAGATAAATTTAAGGTTGTTAGATTCACACAACCAGAAAACATACTTCTCATATCAGTGACTGCTGCTGTATCAAAAACCTCTGTGTCAATTACCTGCAATGAAGAACAACTTATAAAAAGAAGTTTTGAATCAGCGTTAAGAGGAATTTTCCTGTTAGAATCAGTATAGCCTTCTGCATAAAATTTAATTGTAGTGCCATCAAGCCAAGCAAGCACATCAACATCACTGTTATCAGCAGACAGTTTATATGTAACAATCCCTGTTTCTGGCGGTGTTGCACTATGAATGAACTTTGTCACTATTGATCGTACATTGTTTTGATTTAGAATGGTATTGATTGAAGGACCTGATAGCATAACTAATCTAGCAAATTTAAATGTTCCACTTACCGTAACATCGCTTTCTGGCATTGTGAATGTTTTAGCGGCAGAAATGGCAATCGCATTCCCGCTTGAGTCTGTTATAGTCAGGACATCAAGTATGTAGTCTGCTTCCGGCGTTACAGTAATCGTAACAGTTTCTCCTTCGGCGGCGTTTGTCTTGTCTACGCTTATAGTGCCATGCTCACCGCTTGTAACGGTTATAGAGTGGGCTGTTGGAGTTGGAGCAGGTGTTGGTGTCGGAGTAGACTCCGGTGGGGGTGTTGTTTCAGGGGTTGACGCTGGTTGTGTTGGCGTTGACGCACTCTGAAGCCCTTCTGTCATATCCAAAATATGGCTTGAACAAGCTGTAAAATTCACAGCAAAAATTAAGAG
>CAMNGG010000044.1 GCA_946537975.1 uncultured Treponema sp.
AAAAGAGATATTTATTGTTAAACTTGTCCTAACAAAGCTTCAAAGCCGACAAACCGGGCAAGCCGGTTTGCGGTTTAAGCAATTGTTAGGCGGACAGGCCACTGGCCTGCTTATTGTTATTATAGTGAATGTCGATTTTTAAGGTTTTGTATTTTCTGATATAGTTCATCTAGTAATTTTTTTTCTGAAAATGTAAATCTATTCAGCTTGACAAATTTTGAGGAGAAAATATGAAAAAATTTAGAAAGGCGTTTTTTATTTTAATGTTTGCTCTTTGCGCTCTTCTTTCGGGGTGCAAATCAATGCAACTTTTTGTCGAAAGCGTTGACCACAACAATCCTCCTCAAAATTTTAGTTATCCGATGGCACTTTATGGAGGAAAAACAAGCGAGTTCAGTTATGAAATTGTTGAAGACAAAGTGTATCTCGACGTGAGCTATCCTGCCCAAATTGATTTTTGGCTTCCGCACAGAAAGCCAGAAGTTGTTGAAGACATAGACCTTGAAACCCGCATAAACTGTGCTTGCGGCCAATACCAGAAATTACTTTCGAACTTTAGCGCGACAATAACAGTTAAGGACAAAAACGGTATTGAGTTAAAACCGTACAAAACAGAGGCTACGGACTGGTATTTGGCTGTATATTTTAAGAAAGACTCTCTGCCAAAGAAAATCACGGTAACATACAAAGCGAACTTCGTTTTTGATGGGAAAGAAAAATCATTTGAATATTCGGCAACGCTCAAACGGCGGAATATGTCGCTTTTGCGCCTTCAATTGCTGAATGCGATATATTTGTAGTTTTTTTGATTATCGCCTTCTAAACATATACAATTATTGATCATTTCTGCAGCTTAAAATTTTTTGAAGTTAATAAATTGTGACTTTACTTGACTTTTGTAACAATGTAGTGTTACATTGTAAATATGGATAAAACAAAGAAAGAATACGTTTTATACAAAGGCGAGAAGTTCACTGTGGAATGGTACTACACAGAGAAAAACAAAAGTCAGCCTTTTGAGTACTTTAATTCACTTGATTCGCAGCAACAGATGAAACTCTTGTATCTGGTAAAACGTATGGGAGACTTTGGAAAAATTTCGGACAAAACGAAATTTAACTTTGAAGAGGATGGTATTTGGGCATTTAAGCCTAAACCAGACAGGTTTCTTTCTTTTTTTACAAGTGGAAAGAAAATAATCATAACAAATGCATTTGAAAAGAAATGCCAGAAGCTTCCGCCTGCAGAAAAAGAGAAAGCTGAAAAATGCAGAGAAGATTATGAAAACCGAGTAAAAGGAGGAACATACTATGACAACATTTGACCGACTTATGCAAGATCCAAAATTCAAGGATGAATTTGAAAAAGGATATAATGAATTTTTAATCTCAGAATTCATGATTGAAAAAATGGAGGAAGAAAATATCTCCGTAAGGGAATTGGCAAAAGAAGCTAAAGTTTCTCCAACTACAATCCAGAACTTACGCAGTGGAAATGCGGAAAGTGTAAAATATAAAACCCTTTCAAATATAATGCAAAAACTAGGATATGCATTACAGCCTGTAAAAATGGCAACATTGTGATACAGAAAATGCCCGGGGAAGTAAGCTAAATCGCCTAACAAGAAGTTCAAAGCCGACAAACCGGTCAAGCCGGTTTGCGGTTTAAGCAATTGTTATGCTCACGGCTCACTGAGCCGGTAGTTTTATAGAAATATAAAAATAAGATGGCAAACGGATTTTCTCCGTATCCAAAACGGATTTGGAGAAAAGAAAATTGCCATCTCAACAAAAGAAAAAACTATTGTCATTATTCTCCGGTTGCGGAGGAATGGATATCGGTTTTACTGGAAAATTTACCTGCCTTAAAAAATCAGTAAACGAAAAAATCCATCCCGATTGGATCGAAAAAGAAACCGGAAAATGGGTAGAACTTGCACCGACAGGCTTTGAAACTGTATTTGCAAACGATATACGACCAGATGCAAAAGCCGCCTGGGTATCATATTTTGAAAAAGAAAATCCGAACGCTAATTCAATTTATCAGCTTACAAGTATTGTAGACCTTGTAAAACAGGCAAAAGAAGGTAGTTTTTCGTTTCCGAAAAACATCGACATTGTAACAGGCGGATTCCCATGTCAGGATTTTTCCGTAGCCGGAAAGCGGCTCGGCTTTAATTCCCAGAAAAGTCATTTGGGTAAAAAATTGTCCGCAGACGAGCCGTCCGTTGAAAGCCGCGGTCAGCTTTATATGTGGATGCGAGATGTCGTAACGCTCACATCGCCAAAAATCTTTATCGCAGAAAATGTAAAAGGACTTACCAACCTTGAGGACGTTAAAGAAGTAATCGAGCACGATTTTGCAGAAGCAGGAAACGGCGGCTACATTGTCGTAAGAGCTAAAGTATTGAACGCTTCCCATTACGGAGTTCCACAAGGACGTGAGCGTGTAATATTTTTCGGCTTCAATAAAAAAGCACTCACTAAAAAAGCGTTGGAAGAACTTTCAAAAGCTGAAATTTCTGAGGAATACAATCCATATCCAAAAGAAACCCATTCAAAAACAGATAAAAGCCTATCGCCAATTGTAACTTGTAAAGATGCATTTACAGGGCTTAAAGAACCCGAAGAATCAGATGACAAATCACAGAAAATATTCTCGAAAGCAAAATACATGGGTTCCCATTGTCAGGGACAGACTGAAGTAAAGCTCGATGATATTGGACCTACTATCCGTTCTGAACATCATGGAAACATTGAGTACAGAAGACTTTCTGTGGAACATGGTGGCAAACATATAAAAGAACTCGAAAAAGGTCTTGCAGAAAGACGGCTCACAGTCCGTGAATGTGCAAGAATTCAGACTTTTCCAGACAACTATCAGTTTATCCTTCCGAAAACAGAGAACAATGTTTCTGTTTCGTCAAGCGATGCCTACAAAATCATCGGAAATGCTGTTCCGTGCGTACTTGCCTACAACATTGCAAAGAATATTGAAAGCAAGTGGAAACTTTATTTCGGAGAGTAAAAATGATTGTATCAGAAAATGCAAAGCCCGAAATAACAGAGTTTCAGAAACTAATGCAGAAAACAGATACTTTTCTTAATAATGAAGCAAAAGGTCGGGAAAAGTATTTTCAGAAAAGAACTGCTCAACTTCTGGAAGAAGATGTATGCAATGCGTTAAAAGACTGCTCAAAAGGTACAAAATTTGAAAACACAATTCAGCTTGTGTCAGGAGCACAGTTTCCGGATATTATTGCCGCAAATTATTACGGAGTTGAAGTAAAAAGCACAATAAAAAATCATTGGACTTCAACCGGCTCAAGTATTCTGGAGTCAACTAGAATACCGAGTGTCGAAAGAATTTTTATGACATTCGGAAAACTTGGAAGTCCAGTAGAATTCCGTTCACGGCCTTACGAAGAATGTCTTTCAGAAATCGCCGTAACGCATTATCCGAGATATAAAATCGACATGAACCTAAAAAAAGGCGAAACAATTTTTGACAAGATGGGCGTTTCTTATGACGAACTGCGAAAAATGGATAACCCGTCAGCCCCTGTTGCAAAATATTACAAATCCAAACTGAAACCAGGTGAAAGCTTGTGGTGGTCTCCAGATGTGGAAAATATTCAGGAAGAAACTGTTCCAATGACGGTAAAACTTTTCTCGGCTTTAGATAAGGAAGAAAAAGATATTTATCGTGTACAAATGGTTTCTCTGTTTCCAACTCTGCTTGGAAGCGGTCAGTCAAAATACGACAATCCTTCATTATGGCTGCTTACGCAAAAAGGAATAATAAGTACACACATGCGAGACGAGTTTTCGGCAGGCGGTCAGGTAGAAATGAAAACACAGGCTGGAATAATCGTAAAAATGCCTGCAATTTTTGGAAGGATAGAAAAACATAAAGGTGAAATAATCGAAACGCTTAAATTTTCATCTGTACAGACTTTATCAGAAAACTGGAAAGTCGAAGTAAGAAATGACCGTTTAGAACAATGGTGTGAGCTGTGTTCTGAAAACTATGCTCAGGGCGATAAAGTGAAATATGATACAGCCATGAGCGTCCTTCGTAGGGTATTCAATTTTTACAAAATACGTGATACTTTTGCTTATGTAGCAGAAGGAGATTCTGTAAATATATAGAAGAAAGCATAACAAAGCTTCAAAGCGGATGTCGCGGTCAAGCCGCGCCACCGTTTAAGCAATTGTTATGTGGACGCCCGCACTGGGGCGCATGAAAGGGAAAAATATAAAATGGCTTGTCATTATATAAAAAGAGATGGTT
>CAMNGG010000045.1 GCA_946537975.1 uncultured Treponema sp.
AATAAAAGGCGTATTTACCGCACTACCATCCGGAAGATTTTTTAACTGAGGCATATCACAAAATACAATTCCAGCATCACGTTTTTCAAGACCTTCAAATACAGACGGACGAATCCATTCCTTATGACGGAACTCTATCACTACAGGAAATCCTTCAAACTCCTCTATCAGCTTAGCAAGGTAAATCCTGTTATCAGGTGTGTAATGAAAACTTTCCGGCAACTGGAAAAGTAGCGCAGAAAGACAGCCCTTTTCCTGTAAAGGTGTAACAGCCTTCTTGAAATCCTCAGCAGCCACCTGCCAGCCGCTCGTAATTTCATGAGTCAGAAGCCTGTTCGCCTTCACGCTGAAGTTTAGCCGGCCTTCAGACCGCTCATAAAAACTCATCAATCTTTCAGCTGTCGGCATGTTATAAAAGGTATTATTCAACTCCAGTGCATTGAACTGTGTTGCATAATAAGAGAGAAAATCCTTCCGTTTCAAATCCTGCGGATAAAAGACTCCCTTCCATTCCGGGTAATCATATCCGCTAGTGCCGATTAACAGGTCTGCCATTTACACTTCATCCACCAGCTCAAAGCGCCACTTTTGCTGCACATCAGGGTACTTCTCGTGGTCCACCTCGGACAAAAACATTTCCTTCTCCCGAATCCAAAGCGAATTGTCTCCATAAAGCCTGCGGTAGACCACATATTCTTCCTTGGTTTCCGAATGAAAAGCCACATCTTCAACGATGTAGTACTTGTTCTTAAAATGCTTATATATTCCGTGGATTTTTACTTCGCGTTCTTCCATCGTCATGTCTCCTTTTTTTGAAAATTTATTATGGGGCCATTTTTGACCCGCCCGCCATAAGGCAGTCTGGTCAAAAACCGCGCTATCCACGTGCCCAGCCCAGCTGCTTCGAGACTCGCTAAAAACAGTTCACAGGACTGTTTTTGCCCTGCTGTGCAGTGCCGCTCCCTAGGTTACGCCGTCTAATGCGGCTCCATTGCTCCACTCTGTTCCGCAACTCGCTCACGCTCGCCCTTACTATCGCTTGTCCACCGACTTAAGTCACTCAAAACTAATTTAATAAAGTTTCATACATTAAAAAATACTTTTCATTTTCTAATCAGCATATCCATAATTTCATCATATTTCTTAAGAAATACTTTGTCTTCTTCAATCCATCCCCATACAGCACTTTCAAAAGTCCAATAAGGGAATTTTAGTTTATCTATAAAAAAAGCCATTAAATATGATTTTGTATCTCTAATAAAAACAGTATCAATGAATTGACCTGCCTGATTCTGAGTTTTAGGTACATTGAAGAATTTTTCTATATTAGAGATTATTACACTATGTTCTGTCTCATATACAGTTTTTGACATTCCATCAACTTGGTATAAAGACAGAATAAAACTTTGTTTTGTAGCTGCCTCTCGGACAAAGAACATTGTATTAGAATGTAATAAAAATTTTGTGATACAAGACAATAGTTCATAAATTAAGAATGCGTAAGTAATTCTTTCTTCATCAATTGTAATATTACTTTTTAATGTTAATTCATGGCACAACGAGACCTGCTTAAAAATCTTTTCTTGGAGTCTACGTTCTACTCCATTCATTATTGAAGAAATACAGTCCGCAATAAATGTTTCATCAAGATTAATAAAAGGGTGTCCTATATTATCTGGTCGAATATATGGATTATATTTTTCTTCTAATCCATTAAGTATTTCTAATTTTGAATCTGGATACCCGTTAGGCAAAGGGATTATTGTATCAACAAATTTTTGTAAATATGATTCAGCAAATTGATTAGTCAGCTCAACTGAATATTGAGAATTATAAAACTTTTTACCAAAAACACTTGATATGCTGTCTGCAAAGTTTCTTTTGTTTATTGCCAATATCTGAATTACCGGCATTTCATTACAAACATGATGAAGTCTTTCCAAAACTTTTATTGCATATTCTGGCAAGCAACGATCTAGTTCATCAACTATAAGAATTATGTGGAACTTTTGAGAAAGCCTTTTAATATTATTTCGGACTTCATTTAATGTTTGTTGTAATGGAATTAATGCATTAATACCTTTTGCAGAAAGCTTTGTATTTTCTTTAATTCTTTTGAAAAATCCTTTCTTACGTTTTATTATTTTTTCAACATCAATCTTAGTAACTTCCTTTACAATTCCAGATACTAAAGTAAGCAAGTCAGCAGAAGTCTGTCTTAATAATTCGTCTATAGCAGTCTCATAAAGAGATTTTTGAGATCTAACTTTATTCAGATTCTCAATCATTACAGAAAGAATCGCTACAAGTGGTTCATCATAAAAATCATTTTCCCAGGCATTGTAGTGAAAGATTAAGTATCTAATGTCAGAATTTTCTGCAAGTTGACATTCGAGTTCCGTAAGAATCCAAGTCTTTCCACAGCCCCATTCGCCATCTATGGCAAAGGAGTAACCAGACGGATTATTACTCTGATTTGCGATTATTGATTTGAGAAGAGCGAGATATGGCTGTCTAGAAAGGTAATCTATTTTCATATAAATGAATTCTTTCCATTCCAATATCAATTGGATAAATTGTTTTTTCATTCCAATCAATACTTATTTTATAATTTAATTTACTATCAAATACAGATAATGGCTTCGAGAATGTTGCAAAATGTATTTCAAGCTTTTTAACGTCTGGGTATTTCTTCGTTAATGTTAATTCATTAATTATATAAAACTGTTTTACTTCATATTCTAATTTCATAAGCAATGACATTATTCTTATAAAACGAAAAGTCGACTTAGATGAAAATCCATTTAATGCTACCCCACCACCAGGAGATATATATACTTTTCCATTTAATTGAATGCAAGCATTTATATGTTTATCTCTTAATATCTTTCGTTGCTGTTCAGTTGGCTCGGGTTGTGTTGGTTGAGAATCTTTTATCTCATACATTTTCAGCAATTCAGGAAACTCATTTTGAACCATTTCTAATAGTTTTAAATCATTCCATCTATTATGCTTATCTATTGTTAAAAAGTAAAAAGCTTCGTCAGTATAAATACAATATAAAATATCACTAGTTCGCTCAACTAGTTGAGGAAATCTTGGATGTTGTTTTACTCCTAAATGTAGATGTGCAATTCCAAAATCAAACTGCATTCCATCTGAATAATCTGACTGAAATATTTTTGTACTTAAATGTTTAAATAGTGATTCGCCTGATAAAATTTCTTTTTGTAGATTTTCTAAACCTTCTTTATATTTATCTGGACAATGAAAACTTTTTGTTTTAAATATTTTTCTGGGAATTTGAAAAGGAATTCTTTCAATCAAATTATTATATTCGGCTATTTCATAAGTATTATCATTTCTAATTTTTGGAAATGAAAAACCTGCTTCTCGGAGGAGTTTTACTTCGTGAAATATGTAATTATAATAATCTTGTTTAAAATCAACCTTTATATCTATCATTTAGAAAATAGTTATCCCCTAATAAATTCATCCGGAATTAATTCTTTCACATGTTCTTTATATTTTGCAAATTGTCGCCAGTCTAACAAACCGAAATGCTGCAACATTCCAAGAGCAACAGGTACGGAAACTTGCGATTGCTCGCTTATAAGATTTAGTCTTGAAGCATTTAAGTATTTTCCATATTGCTGTCCGACTTCGATAACTTTATCTTGATTCAAATACCTTCCGGCACAAGAATCCGCTTGTTTTTCTCGCTCACTTTCTGCCTTTTCATCAAGATTATCTAAAAAAGGTTCGTTCAAGAAATCATAATGATTCAAAATATGTGCAATTTCGTGGGCAACAACAAACCAGAAGTTATCAATTCTGTCATAACGACATGTATAAACAACAAAGGGATTTTTATTGCAGATAAAAGCGGCCCCATCAAGATATGTTTTTTGCAAATGACTTAACACAAAAAATCCAACACCACAAGAAATTAAATCATCAATAAGCTCCGAAACGCCATTTTCTTTTGTTGTGTAATCATAAAGATGAGCTGCAATCGATTCTAATTTCTTTTTGTTGTATTTGGGTAATTCAAAGGATGCAGCATTTAATTTTGCAAATTCAAACCAAGTTTTGCTGTACCACTTTGTATAATCGTAATCAAACTTTGTCTGGCGAGCGCAGAACTTATAATTCTGATTATAATCATCTTCTGGAATGGACTTTTGATTGAATATACGAATACACTCCTTTTCAATTCCTTCCAAAGTGTTTATATCATACAAAAACCAGCCCTTCTTTTTCATTTCTGCAACAGGCATATATTTTCTGAGCATTGCCTTTTTTGCAGTAAGCTCATTCTTTTCAGAATCCTGTTCTTCTCGCTTTCGAATCTGATATTTTGCATCAACTTCAATCCAAAAATCTGCAGGTGAACCAAAAACTTTTTCCAGCGTTACGGCAGTTTCTGGTGTAATTCCCTGCTTGTTGTTTATGAGAAGATTTATTGTTTTTAAACTGAAGCCGGTTACTTCGGCCAAATCATTTTGAGTCCATCCAAATGAATCCAAAAAATCTAAAATAAAATCTCCCGGACCGACATTGTAAAATGGCTTTAACTCTTTTGCGTTCATACTATGCACCTTCCATCACTGATAGTGATGCGTTAAATCTTCAAGACCAATGATTCCAATTGTCTTTTCTTCATTGGTCCAGTCAATTTCCATAATCAGTCGCCATGTTCTATCCATCCGCATGGAATACTGATTTGTTCCTTCCAATTTTTCAAAATTGTATCCAGGATATCTCCAGATATCTTGAATTACTTTTAACTGCTGCAAAATTCTTACAGCAAGAGGAAACTTTCTAACCACTTGCGCAGGAACTTTTTTATATTTTGAGGACTTTCCAGATGTATACAATTCTTGCAAATGTTCATTTTTGAAAATGACTTCCATGTATAACCTATATGGTTATAATATATAGTCACATTTATAATTTGTCAAGAAAATTGGAAGAACGAGGTAATATTTAAGGCACGATTTTTATTGCCGATTGGGGATTGTTTTTGTAAATTTAATATTAGTTATCAGCGTTGCTGCTCTAACAAAAAAAGGTGCATTCCACCACTTTCTACATCAGGAAACGCACCTTGAACACAAAAAGAACCAATGTTCTGTTTTATATCTGTATTATTTATCGGTACAAGGTGATAAAACTTTATGTTGGTTCCTACTTCATATGAAGGAGGAAATCTTATATGCCAAATCCTAACAATAGGACTGTATATCAAACTCCGAATGGAGAATGGGCAAATAAAAAAAATGGCAATTCAAGACCATCAAAATTGTATGACACCCAAAAAGAAGCCATTGCAGATGCTCATCAGCAGATATACAATGATGGTGGTGGAGAACTTACCATAATGGGAACCAATCATCAAATCAGACAAAAATTGACAGTTGCCCCTGGTAATGATCCTTGTCCACCTAGAGACAGGACTTAATTTCCTTATCCCCAAATGCAGAAAATATTTGGGGATAACTATAAACATTTTCTAATAGATTTCTCAATCTGAAAACTCAGATGCTAATCCACGACATTCTGATGTTCTATTACTTTGATTATGATAATACGAAAAATCAAGCCCTCCAGCAACGACTTTCACATCTCCTTTTGTTGTGTCTTTTTCAGTGATTGTTGTACCTCTTTTTATCAACGCAATTTCACTAAATTTCTTTACTTTCCATCCCTCTGGAATCTTGCATTTGAGAGTTTCGTTCCAGACCATTTTTCCGCCGTAAGATTTGTATGACTTGCCATTTGCATTAGGAAAGTCGAACTACACAAACCAGTGGTCATAAAGTCGTTTTGCCATATGTTCCAGTTTTGCGTTCATACGATGTTCCCATTTTCATCATAATTAAGTGTACCATGTATTCCATCGCCAAACGAGTCAATATATTCACCCAACTTATATTTCTCCATTTCCATTACTTCTTTCTTCCCTTAATTTTGCTTTCGGCATCTTCCAAAAGTTTCAACTCTTCGACATCCTGGCGGTCGGCTTCTTTTGCTTCAAAGTCTTTTCTTCGCTGGTCAAATTCAAGATAGATTTCTTCAACCTTTTTATCTGTCTGGATTCTTGAACGGCTACCTTTATCGTCTAACAGAGGAAAATCATTATCGCTTATAAGTTTGTCTACATTATCTTCCCAGAATTTTAATGTAAGATCTTTTCGCATT
>CAMNGG010000046.1 GCA_946537975.1 uncultured Treponema sp.
AGACAGCGCATAGGAGTGCGTGGCTGGCAAAAGTTGTTGAACTCATCTGATGGAAGAATATAAAACATATCAAGAGTATCATAAATCTGAAGGCGGAAGGCATAAGGAAGCTGAACCGTTGCCATTACTTCGTACTGCTTTGTATTGCCGTCGTTTGTTGTTACACTGATTTTATCTCCCGGCAGAAAATATGGAATCGGATTCTCACCATCAGGAAGTCGCATGTCATATTCATTTACGAGGATGTAGTTACCTGTTTTGAATTTTTCAAGATTGATTTCGCCATGGCATACAGGAAGATTTTTGAGCACAAAATCATCTATTCCATAAAGCATAACAGATGCCGCACGATCTTCTTCATACAAGGCTTTAACTGAAATTTCAGCACCATAAGTTGGCAGTGTTTCAAAGAAAGGTTTGTCCAGAAGGCGCTCATCAATCTTTTGAAAATCTTCTTCTGTAAAACGCTGGTAGGTAGATTCAAGATAAATATTTCCAAGCTCTTCTATGCCGGACAGTTTGCCCAGTTCCTCGAGAAGCTCCTGTGAAATTCCTGTTGTATTTCTGTTATTAAAGTTCACAGAAGGATTATCCAGTGTGGCATCAGCTACAGAAAAATCTGTTGCAATGCTGTGTTCAATATATTTGTCTTCGTTAAAGCCGTGAAGCAAAGTATAAACGCTGTTCAAAATCACAAGCGAAAGAGAAAGCGAAAGCACAACCCAGAAAACCTTTTTCTTGTCACGAGAAAGGTTTCTGGCGGCGAATGAAAGATTGCTGAAGCGTGAGCTGCTTCGTCCACATTTCGGACTCTTCACACTTTCTGTATATCTCACTGCCTCAATCGGCGAAACTTTGGCTGCTATTCTGGCAGGACGTCTGCATGAAATAATCACAGTCACAAAAGAAAACAGAGCAGAGACTAAAAGCACCCAGCCATTTATTTGAATCACACCTTTTGCGGCCATAGAAACACTAAGGAAGCCTGCAATAATCGGAACTAAAAGAATTCCCACAAGTGTACCCGCAAGAATACCAAGAACAATTCCCGGAAGCGCAAGATAAATTGCCTGATATCTTACGAGCGATGAAAGCTGGCGTCCACTCATTCCGATTGTTTTAAGAAGCCCGTAAGAACGGATATCAGAATAAACATTTATTCTGTAAATATTATTGATAATAAGATAACCCGAAAGAAAAATTGTGAGAGGCAGGAAGACAACAAGAAGCAATGTAGCAGGATCCATAGTGCTTGCTATAGAAGCATTGCTGACTCCAATTTCTACCATCTCTGGAAGGCCGTTTCTCAAGGCTGCAGTAAGGAGCTGATCTTCAATTCTAAAAGGGCTGTAAAAATCTACGTCAGCATTTATGAGTCCGCCGGCCAGATTGCTGAAATCATTGTTCGGGGCATAATGAGAAATCTTTGGAACAGGTGCATATTTTTCCTGAAAGGCTTTTGAAACAATAACAAACTGAGCCATTGAAACACGGTCACCTGTAAAAACACCGCAGATGGTAAAATCTTTTTCTATAATCTGGTCGTTTATATTAATTTGCAACGGAACTTTTTTCCCAAGCAGAGACTCATAATCGGCCGGGTCAAAATTAATTTTCAAGGCCTGCAAAACAAGCGAGCTGAAAACTGCTTCATCTTCTGACTGAGGGAGTTTTCCAGTTTCCGGATAGCAGAAACCTTTTTTTGCACTGACTTCATCTGACCAGTGAACTTCGGTGCGGACTTTTAAGAGTTCTTTGTTAGCAGCATCGCCAACATAAATCCATTGAGAAATTTCTTTAAACTTTGGATCTGCGGCGAGCTTGTCATATTCTTCCTGAATAAGATATTTGTAGGCGCCGGCAGCAGAAGTTCCAATCTGACGCTGGGTAGATTCCTTGAGCATTCTTAAAATGCTGCCACCCGCTGTGAAAAGTGTTGTGAACAAAAAAGTACAAAGCGCAATTGAAAGAATTATTATAAGACTTTTTCCACGATTTTTGAAAATATAATTCTGTGCGGTTTTTCTGATGACTGGAGTATTCTGTACTTTCATTTTTATCCCCTTACAATCATTCCGTCTTCAATGTGGATTGAACGGTCTGCAAGCTGAGCAATTTCATCGTTGTGAGTAATCATTACAATTGTCTGGGCAAACTTCTGACTTGTAACTTTTAAAAGTCCCATAACATCCTGTGTTGTTTTTGAATCGAGGTTTCCGGTCGGCTCATCTGCAAGAATGATTGCCGGTGCCGAAGCAAGTGCGCGGGCAATTGCAACTCTCTGCTGCTGGCCACCCGAAAGCTGTGAAGGATATGCCTTGAGTTTTTCTGAAAGCCCAAGTGTATTTATAATTTCCTTTACCAGTTCCTGGTTTGGTTTTTCGCCGTCAAGCTCAATCGGGAGCACAATGTTTTCATAAACAGACATTACCGGCACCAGATTAAATGCCTGAAAAACAAATCCGATTTTTCTTCGTCTGAAAATTGTGAGCTCTTCATCTTTAAGAGAAAAAATATCTTTTCCGTCAATTATTACTTTTCCATCGGTCGGGCGGTCAAGTCCACCAAGCATATGAAGTAAAGTTGATTTTCCGCTGCCGGAGGTTCCGACGATGCTTAAAAACTCGCCTTTGTTTACAGTAAGATTTACACCTCGCAAGGCTTCAACCTTTGCCTCTCCGCTTCCGTATGTTTTTTTAAGATTATCTGTTTTCAAAATTTCCATTGTGTGTCTCCTGTTCAAAACCGTGGATTATAAAATCGTGAAAGCACGTTCCCGCAGCCTTGTTATAAAAAAGATAACACACAATTCTTTCAAGAATCTTTCAAGAGGAAATTATTGGTGTAAACGATTATATTTCTTTGTATAATTCAGAGAATCGTAATAAAATAAAGAAAAACACAGATATAACGACTGGAAAGCCCGCCTTTTTTATGCAAAAAAATGATATTTATGATATAATGTAATTATGGATTTTGGATTTATCTCTGTTTATATGGAGGTATATGAATATGAATGGACAGATGAACAAATATAATTCTTATATGCAAAAAGACTATACTCCTATTGATGTTAATTCTCTTCCGTATTTTGTAGATATGAAAGCCATGCGTGAATATGCGAAAGAAAAAGGTGTTTCTATATCTGCATTAACAGATATAGAAAAAGAAAAATTTACTAAGGTTAATACTACAAGTAAGATTGCTTCAAATTTATAACAATACAATCTGTAACTTTTCAGGAAAAATACTTAAATTAATGATTTCAGATTCAATTCTGTATAT
>CAMNGG010000047.1 GCA_946537975.1 uncultured Treponema sp.
TCGCTCTTGGAGTTCTGAGCTTCTTCCTTTTCCACTTCCATTTCTTCCATTCTAAAACCTTTAATTTATGAAATTTGTTTTTCTATTATCGCACAAACATTGTCTATCGTCAAGTTAGAAGTATCTATATACAGTGCATCTTTTGCGATTTTAAGAGAACCTTCTTTTTTATTCTTATCCATCTCGTCACGCTTTTCTATGGCGGCCTTGATTTCTTCAAGTGTCATATCGCTGACTCCCTGATCGAAGCGGCGGCGGGCGCGAACCTCAGCGCTTGCATCCAGATAAATCTTCACTTCCGCATTCGGGAATACTACGGTTGTCATATCGCGGCCTTCACACACGATGTTTAGCGATTTTGTAATCTCGCGCATAAGATCGTTTACCAGATGGCGGATTTCTACTATAGAACTAACCTGACTTGCATTTGCGGTAACTCTGTCATCGTGAAGATGGTCTGTAACATCAGTTCCATTCAGAATGAAATGACCTTCTTTTGTATATTCAATTTTCTGCTTTTTACAAAAATCGAGTGTAGCCGCTTCGTCCTTATAATCAATACCGGCATCTAAAACTGCCATTGTAAGGGTGCGGTAAAAGCCTCCGCTGTTCAAAAAAGTAAGATCTAACTTTTCTGCCAGCATTTTGGCAATAGTACTTTTTCCAGTTCCAGCCGGACCATCAATTGCTATAATCATAATTCCTCCATCTTTTTAGCGAAAATTTTATTACACAAGAAATCCATAGAAAACCCGCACACAAAACCAATTGCAGCTCCCGAAAGGACATCTGTAAGAAAGTGATTTCCGCTGAGCATTCTCAAAACCATTACCGTAATGCCAGCCATAAAGAAAAGCACAATAAAAGGCTTTTTGAGTTTAGAATCGGAATGACGAAGCACAAACCAGAAAACAACAAAAGCAATAATGTTAAAACAATTTGCAGAATGTCCGCTTGGCCATGAAAGACAAAAGTCCCCTGTGCTGCCATTCCATTCAATTACTGAGCAGTGTTTTTTTATAATCCCTGCGCAAAAAGCAAAAGCAAACCCCAAAATAAAAATTCCAACCATCAATAAAACTTGTTTCTTTTTCAAATATTTCTCCATTTTGAGGGGGAAGTCTCCCCCTGTTTCCCAAGCAAGTCGCTGCGCTTTGTTGCTTGTCCACCACCCCTTCTAACGGGGGATGGCCCCCGTAACGCCCCCATCATTGACAGAGGTTCAAGAGCCCTTTAACTTCCTTTTCAGTTAAATCTCTGTGTTCACCAGGACGTAAATCATCCAGATTTACATTTCCAATACGAACACGAACCAGAGATCTGGTTCCGATATTCTGGCTTTCCAGCATTTTTCGGATTTCGCGGTTTTTACCTTCTATAAGGATGATTTTGATTTTGCGGGGTTTTAAGACTTCGCAGCGGACGCACTTGTAAAAAACGTTATCTACACGAACACCATGCTCCAGAAGAGCCGCTGTTTCCGGGCTCACATCCTGGCTGGTTTCTACTATATATTCCTTTTCAATCTGACTGGATGGATGACTGAGCTTTGCGGCAAAGTCTCCGTCATTTGTAAAGAGAATCATACCCTTGGAATACATGTCCAGGCGGCCTACGTTGTAAAGGCGTTCCTTGTAACTGTCGCGAAGAAGGTCTGCCGCAACCTGACGGCCCTTTTCATCGCTGGAAGAGCAGACAAAGCCTGCAGGTTTGTTTAAGAGAACATAGCATTTGCGGCTTTCGAGATGAACAGGCTTTCCATCTACGGTTACCTTGTCGCCCTCGCCCACTTTTGTACCAAGCTCTGTTACGACAGTGCCGTTTACGGCAACGCGGCCGTCGAGGATTATCTGTTCTGAAGCGCGGCGACTGGCTACCCCGCAATGCGCAAGGTAGGCCTGAAGGCGAACTTCCTCTTTTTCTTTTTTAATAAAATCGCTAGCGGGCAAGTTCGAATCTCTCCTGTTCGTCTTCGTCCAGCTTTGGCAGTTCTGCAATCGAGTTGAGACGGAAAAGCTTTAAGAACTCCTTTGTTGTACCAAAAAGGGTCGGACGGCCCGGCGCCTCTTTTTTACCGACTTCTTTAATAAGATTTCGTTCAATCAAAAGACGAATCATATTGTCTACACCGACACCGCGGATCTGTTCAATTTCGGCACGGGTGATTGGCTGAGAATAGGCAATAATTGAAAGGGTTTCCATTGCGGATTTTGAAAGACGGCCTTCGCGTTTTGAGCCGTAAAATTCTTTGAGTACATCCCAGTACTCTTTTTTAGGAGCAAGACACCAGCCGCCTGTAATCATTACAAGCTCGATGCCGGAATCTTCTGCGTTATATTTTTCTTTAAGATGTTCGATACACTTTTCTGTTACTTCTTCTGAAAGCTGTGCTTTATTAGCAAGCACCTTGGCGGTAAGTGGTTCGCTTTCCAGAAATAAAATAGTCTCGACAAGTGCAGTTTCTTTATTAAAGTCCATAAGTGCATTTTAGCACAAAAAGACATTAATTAGAAGTCAGTTCTTCTTCTGTCGGAACGTAGCCTGTGTTATCTTC
>CAMNGG010000048.1 GCA_946537975.1 uncultured Treponema sp.
GCAGACCTCGAAGCTCCTTATGAACAAGGGCTGATTCTCTGCAATCCGCCTTACGGTGAACGCCTTGGCGATGAAGAAGAAGCCCGCGAGCTTTACAAAAAAATGAGCAGCCTCTGGACAGACTTCAACGGCTGGGACATTGGTGTAATCACTTCAAATCCAGACTTCCAGGAAAACTTCGGTCACAAGACTTCTGCCATCAAAAAGCTTAAGGCTGGAAATCTTGATACCTCATTCTATATATACAAACGCTAAGGAGAAAGCGAAATGGCAATCGTAGTAGAACACGACAAGCGAAAACAGGAAATCTTACAGAAATCTCTCGATGTTTTTATCGAAGAAGGCTATGAAGATGCAACCTTTCAGAAAATTGCCGACCGCTGCGGAATCACCCGCACTACCCTTTACATTTACTTTAAAAATAAACACGAAATCTTTCTGGGTTCAATAAAAGAACTTCTGGCAGAACTGGAAATTTCACTTAAAAAAATCATGGATGACGCAAGCTTAAATGCCGAAAAAACACTCCGCTCAGTTCTTTCAACCCTCGCTGATTCTATTGAATCAAACAAAAAGCTTTTCTCCGTTCTTCTCAACTACCTTATGCAGCTTAAAAAATCCGGAGTTGATACAAACGAAAGAGTCCGCCGCAGAGTAATCCGTCTGCGCCACCTTTTGAGTACAATTCTGATTAAAGGCATTCAAAAACACGAGTTCAAGGAAATCAACGTAAAAGATATTAACGACACTCTCTACGGCCTGCTCGAATCTGCAATCTTCCGCATCGCAGTCTTGAACAAGGATGATGTAGCCGACGTCCGCGCCGCCCTCAATACAACGGTAGATCTTTTCAAGGCATAGTTTAAACGAAAAAAAAGCGGTGGTTTCGAGAGCCTCAACCACCGCTTTGTCATGCTGAACTTGTTTCAGCATCTATTAGAACTTAGCTTTTCTTAAACGAACCTTCTCGATATCCTCGCAAAAGAGTTCACGCAGGTCATTAAGACCGAGAGCCATCAATGCCATACGGTCAATACCGATACCCCAGGCAAGAACAGGACAGTCAAGCCCCATAGCCTTTGTAACTTCCGGACGGAAGATACCTGAACCACCAAGCTCAAACCAGCCCAAAACAGGGTGCTTGATGTGAACTTCGATAGAGGGCTCTGTGAAAGGGAAGTAACCAGGAACATATTTTACTTCTTCAGCTCCGGCAATCTCTGTAGCGAACATCTTGAGCATACCCAAAAGGTCGCGGAGTGTTACGTCGTTACCGGCAATAATACCTTCTGTCTGGTAAAAGTCAGAAAGGTGGGTTGCATCTACCTTGTCGTAGCGGAAGCAGCGGGCAATACCAAAGTATTTACCTGGAACCTCAGCCTTGTGCAGCTGGTGTGCAGAAAGTACAGTTCCCTGTGAACGCAAAATCAAGCGACGTGTGAACTCGTTATCAAAAGTGTAGTTCCAGCCACGGCTACCTGTGTTTCCACCAGTTTCGTGAGCAGCCTTTACGTTGCTCAAATATGGTTCTTCAATAAATTTTGCGTGTGTAGGATTTTTAATGCGGTATACATCGTGAATATCACGGGCAGCGTGGAACTGTGGCATGAACAAAGCATCACCGTTCCAGAATTCAGTTTCTACAAGCGGACCATCAAACTCCTGGAAACCAAGAGAACAAAGCTTGTCTTTTACGCTTTCAAGGAACTGAACGTATGGGTTTGTGCGGCCAGGAATAATACGTGCAGGTGGAATTGCAATATTGTAACCACGGAAGGTTCCGTTTTTCCATTCACCGGAAGCAAGCATTTTTGGTGTAATTTCACCAATTTCATTACCAGTTACGCCTGCGCTCTTAAGAGCATCGCGAACAGCTTCAAAACCACTCTGCAGTTTATAGAATACAGTCTCGCGCTCAATCATCTTGAATGGAGAATCTGCGGCACCACGCTTTTTAGCAAGGCCTTCCATAGCAGAAGCTTCCGCAGCAGATAAATCATCTTTATTAAGAAGACCACCCTCAGCGGCTATAGCTTTTTTTACAAGGTCCATAGTTGCCTTAATGCGCTCAGGAAGAGCAGCACCAGTGTATTCAACCTTCTTTTCTGCATTCATTTTAAGAACGCCGTCTTTTACGAGAGGACCAAAAGCAGAACCAACGTCCTTCTGTTCAAGACCAACACCTGCTGCGATTTCAGGCATAGTATGAGCACCCTTATCCTTAAGGAAGTTTACCATGCGCTCTTCTACAGTGCCGGTTTCTGCAAGCTTGCGGCCCATTTCTGTAATTTCAAAGAATGTATGTGGTGTACGGCGGATTTCTTTTAGAAGTTCCTTTCCAGAAAGCCATGAAAAAGCCTGGTTAGCGTGACCTTCCTTATATTCCAGTTCCTTCTGGAGTTTTTCTGATGTAAGTTCATCCTGTTCTGAATACTTCAACAAAACCTTAATTTCAAGCGGATGCAGATTTTTAATGATGTTCTTTACGTCCATTTTTATATGTCCTAGAAAAAAATAAAGACTGCTTAGTAGTCTGGTGGTTGAGTGCGCCGCAAGGCGTGTATCGAAACCACTGTCAACAAGCAGTCCTTATTTTACAATATTTTCAATAAATACTAAATAGGTTAGCGAACTAATTTTATATGTGATGAATAAACCATTCTCTTCTGTTTACGTTCATCTTTATAAGGCTTAGTCTTGTCAGCTTCCATGTATTTATACTGATAATATTTATTATCTCTTACAAACTTCTGAAGATAAGCCATTACAGCATTCATTGCTTCTCCCTGATCAAAGGTAACAAGCAAAGTATCGTAGTAAATACGAAGCTCATCATGCATAGGCATATATTCAACCTTAATCGTAGCATTCTTATCAATTTCAGACTCTTTCAAGCCAAGATCACCACAACTATCTTTAAGGGTTAAATTATATACCTGAGTTGTAAGCTTTTCTTTTTCCCATCTTTCTCTTTCAAAAGGATCCTCCGGATTATCACCAACAGTCTGAGCGAAAACAGCTCCCATAAAAACCACAAAAACGGTCAATAAAGTAAATATTTTCTTCATAGTTTAAACTCCTCTAAAAGGCCAATACAGCCGAAGCATTAATCCGCCTACTAATTTTAGTAAACGCTATACTCTAATATTCTACCGCATTCTAGGAAAAAATCAAGATTTATTACATATCGTCCTGAATCAATTCCCATTGTCGGAAACTTTCGTATTAAAACAGAACCACTTATTTCCTTAGGTTTATTTTTTATTGTTTTTCGATAATAATTTCTTACCGCTTCTTTTAAGGATTCCCGGACAGCCTCCTCTATCCCTTCAAATCCTTTTTCTACAGAGCCATACCCGATGCCTCCAATCACAGGATTCTGTATTGAAGCCCATAAATTATAGCTTTGTACCTGAGAATCTGTACGGGTATACTCCACCCAGCAATTCAGATTATTATTTTCAATCCAGGGAGAAGAATACTTAATTCCACCGCGAATTACATCTGAAGAAACTATTTCTGTAATTTCCAGATATTCTTCTACACCACGAGCCTTATCGTATGGAACATAAACAAAATTCCAGCCATAAACCATTCCGTTTATTATAAGAGGAGCTATAGAGTGCAGCTGCGAAACAGGAAAATCAAACTGCCCTTCATTTTCTTCATTTTCTTTGTCAGAAAGCTCAAGCCCCGGATAAGCATCAAGCTCTGCCCAGAGTGGCAGGCGGATATTTCTTACAACCGAAGGAGTTTGTGCCAGCAGCGGAAAGAGCATAACAGCCATCAAAAGCAGAATAAACAGCCGTTTTGAGAAGCTCTTGCTTTTTAGTTTTTGTAAGTATCCTTCCATATTTTTATTGGATGAATCCCCATTCTAAGTACAAAATAAAGCCAGGCAGCAAAGAATCCGAAAAGATGCGTCATATGAGCAACATTCGACCCCCTGCCAAAAAGCTGACTTCCAATTTCAATCAGTGCATAAATAAATACCATTACAGGAGCCGGAACCGGAACTATGCCCCAGACAAAAAATACAGAACGAGGAAAGAATACCGCATAGGCAAAAAGCACAGCATAAACCGCACCGCTTGCTCCAAGCAGAAAAACCCGGCTCTGTCCTGTATACCTGTAAACCAGAAAGGAAAAGAAACCGCTCAAGGCTCCGCATAGCAAATAGAAGAGCAGAAATTCACGGCTTCCAACCGCCTTTTCAAAACCAATGCCAAATATCAGCAGAGCCAGCATATTAAAGAAAACATGCTGAATATTCTGATGTACAAACATATAAGAAAAAAACTGCCAGTACATATGATATTGCTCTACCAGTACCGGATTCATAGATCCATAGAAATGAACATATTCAGCAAGCTTTGGATACAAAAAATTCAGACCAAAAATGAGAAAATTTATAAGAATGATAAAGAGAGCATACCGCCTGTAAACATAAGGAAAGGGTCTTCTTAGAATAAATTTATTTTTTGGCATGAGTAGACTTCAGAGCAGCCTTACTTTTCGGATCAAAGTAAGTTACACGATTTCTTCCGTTATTTTTAGACATATAAAGTCCCTGATCAGCCTGATTTACAAATTCATTAGGAGAGCTCACGAGATTCTTTTCTGCGTCAAAAACTGAAACTCCGCCAGAAATCGTTACATGAAGATGCTGATCATTGTAAACAAAATCATGCTCGTTAATAGTATAACGGATTCTTTCAGCAACAACCATAGCCTCTTCTTTACCTGCTTCCAGTAAAAGACAGGTAAATTCTTCTCCACCATAACGGCTTGCTACATCAGATTCGCGGAGATTCTTTCTTATAAGGTCCGCAACACTTTTTAAAACAAAGTCTCCGCATTCATGACCATAGGTATCGTTAAATTTCTTAAAGAAATCAATATCAAACATGATAACGGCAATATGCTGTTTATTAAGAAATGCCGCATCAATAGCTTCTGTAAGAAGATTAAAGAAGTAATACTTAAGCTTTAGATGTGTCATCATATCTGTAGAAGACATTTCCAACAGCGCCGCATTATTAATTGCCACAGAAGCGAGACTCGCAATAGACATAATCTGATTTATTTCATATTCAGAATAGGTCGCATCATCTTCAATAGCAATTCTTTCCTGTAAAATCAACATTCCGTTTAAGTGATTTTTCTGAATAAGAGGAACTATAAGAGTTGGATTAAGAGGCTCCAGAATTGCAATATGAGGACTTTCTCCACAGCTTTTTTTAAGCTCCTCGAAGGTCAAAGGTCTCTTTTCAGAAAGTAAAACAGTAGCTATAGGAGTCGAAACCGGAAGCATTACCTTATTTTCTGAAAGGAAGTCTTTAGAAGTTTCGAGTACAAAGTTTTCATTGGTGATTAAATCACGTACAAAAATTTCCGCTCCAAGAACATGCATCTGTGCCATACAGATATAAACAATTGATTCCAGAAGGTTTCCAAAATCAAGATTCTGGCAGAAAGACTTTGCAATATCAAGAAGCTGTTCCAGATCATAAATCTTCTTTTCATACTGAATAGTCTGTTCCAGTGCCTGCTGTTTTTGAGAGGATTCTTTGCTTTCGAAAATCTTCTTTTTACTCATGCTTTATATCACCACTATTAATAATAACATAGTTTTTCATAATTTCAAAAAATATATTCCATTTTTCGTAATTCGCTTCCAGGAAGTTTGTATTATCCCTGTTACGCGAAGACATCATGAGAACCTTAAGATTTGAAATTATTTCGCTCGAAGGCTTCTTTGCATCTGCAAGCAGCTCTCCAAGCTGGCGACTGAGAGAAGAGAGATTTGTACACTCCGCCTGTAAAACCTTATGGGCATCATCATTAATCGACTGAACCATTTTTTCAAGCTTCTTGAAAAAGTCTTTATCTTTTTTACTGTCCTTTATATAGCTTTCAAGGACAGCGATACTATGCTTTTTATCAGCTCCAAAGGAAGCTTCAAATTCTTCAATATCCTTATCCGCGTTAATTGCGGCAAATACAATAGAAGAAAAGCTTGATTTATAAGCAGGATTATTAAAGAAACCTTCAATTACAATATCATTAAGAAGGGCCTTAGCTCCCTCCGGCATATAATGCCTAAGGAAGGTTTTTAAGATTCGCATAGGAAGAATCCACTTAAAGGCCATAGAAACTTCTGTCTGCAAAAGATTATTGTAAGACTGGCTATAGGCTCCAACCTCTTCGAGCGGAATATCCGGGAAGAGAGACGAAACCTCATCTGAAATTGTTTCATCCTGAATCTCAGTTTTAATACGCTGCTCATCTGAATCAAAGCGAGCCTGAAGCATATTTGCAAAATCCTGGCGCGGAGAACCAGAATATTTTGCAACGCCCGGCTCATAAGCCAGATCCTGACGACAAAGTCTTATAAGAGCCTTGAGTTTTTCCGGATTAAGAATTTTTGTAATTATATAGTTGATTTTTTTAAGATTACTCAGAAAGCCCTGTTTTTCTGATTCTGTAAGCTCATTACCTGAACGAAGCTGGGCAAGAGCAAGAACTGCATCAGCCGTAGAAGTTGTAATCTGAAGACCACTAGCCTGAAAATAAAGATCTTCCAGAAGATTCTGCGCTGTAGAAAGAGAAATTTCTCTGTAAGCAGGCTTATACATAAGGTCAGCCGGAATAAAGTTTGTATCAAAAGCCTGTAAAAAAGGCGTATAGTTATAACGGCAGAACTCTACCAGCTGCCGAAGCTGCAGCAAGTCTGAATCCATTTTTTTAAAGCCATCGGTATTCAGAGATTTTACGAGCTGCTCCAGCTCCTTTCGCTGCCGAATGTATACTCTGTCTGGATTCTGCCCTTCCGCAAGCACCTCTGCCTTTCGGTTTTCAAAGGAAAGAGCTTCAAGAATATCCTGATCAGCAGCAGGATAACCGGTTACAATGAGCTGTGCCTCAAAACGGCGCTGCCTTTGTATATCATTTGGACTGACTGTTACAGAAAAAAGATTATCAAGTGGTCTTGTGTTTTTATAAAGTGCAAAAATTGCTTCTCCAAAATTCGGAAGCAGCATACTATTCCGGCAAATTGACGGCTGAAACTCTCTGATTTCCTGCTCCAGCTTTTTCATCTGCTGTTTTTTTTGAACTTCGGGTGAGGAACGTTTGAAAATTGATTCGAATAAGTCCGAAATAGTTTTTATAAATCCCATTTTTATTCAAAATATTTTAACAGAGATTTATAAAATTAGCAAATAAATTGAGAAAAGATGTCCTTGTAATCGCTGACCGTTGCTGCGTGAACTATACGGGCACGGAGAGCGGCTCCACCAGAAATCCCCTTTGAATAGGCGGCAAAACGCTTGCGCATTTCAAGGCAGGCATGCTGTTCTGAGGTTTCAGCTACAAGGCGTTCAAGCTCTGCAAAGCCGGTCTTTACCCGCTCTTCAGCCGGAACAGACTCATAGCTTCCTTTCGTCAGCAAATCAGTAGCATCCCGGAAAATAAAAGGGTTGCCCATAGCACCGCGCGCAAACATCACCGCGTCGGCTCCAGTCTGCTCAAGCATAGCCTTAGCATCCTCAGGCTTAAAGAGGTCTCCGCTGCCGAAAACCGGAACCCGTCCGGCCACCAGCTCCACAAGCTCCCTCATAATACCCCAGTCCGAATGTCCTTCGTAACCTTGCGCGCGGGTCCGCGGGTGAATCGTAATCGCACTAACCCCCGCCGCTAGGGCTGCCTCCGCCGCGGCTCTCCAGGTCATCTGCTTAGATTCCCAACCCGAGCGAATCTTTACGGTTACCGGAGTACATGCGGTCCCTGAGGCACTCGAAGGGCCCGCATGCTCTTTACATGCCTTCACAACCGCCTCGGCCACCTTAAAAAGTCTGTCGGGGTCTCTTGTAAGTGCAGAACCCGCGCCGGTTTTTATAATTTTAGGCACAGGACAGCCACAGTTAATATCTATAACCTCGCAGCCAGTTTTTTCCAGCACAATATGAGCCGCTTCTTCCATAATTTCCGGCTCTCCGCCGAAAATCTGCACTGAATATGCTTTTTCGTTACAGGCACGCCGCATGAGGATTTCTGTTTTAAGATTTTTTCGAACCAGAGCCTCTGCACTTACCATTTCGGTATAGGTAAAACAGGCTCCGTTTTCTATGCAGACAGAACGAAAGGCCGCGTCACTGTAACCAGCGACCGGCGCTAAAAAGAGATTTCCTTTTAATTCGACATTTCCGATTTTTACGGGGTGATAAAGATTTGACATGCAATATTAAACAAACATACTGTCACCCCGAACTTGTTTCGGGGTCTCTTTATGAGATGCTGAAACAAGTTCA
>CAMNGG010000049.1 GCA_946537975.1 uncultured Treponema sp.
CGCCATTGCATTTTTACCAGCCGACTATTCATGGAAAACTTACGGTGCAATGAATCAGATGTTCTGGAAGCGCCATCAGGAAACCAGCCTCGAAGCCGCAAAAGCAATGTTCAAAAAAAGCCACTCTGATGCCATGAAGCTGATTGAAGGTTACAGCAACGAAGAACTTTTTACACAGGCCTACTTCCCATGGACAGGCAATGCGGCCCTCGGAGATTATTGCGTAAGCGATACTTCAAGTCACTACGCCTGGGCCATCAAAAAAATTAAGGCTCACAAGAAGAATTGCGGGAAATAAATGATTAAGGAGGGGGAAGTCATTTTCCACTTGAACCTATTCAAAATATCCCTGATTATCCCTACTCCAAAACATATTCCAATTAGCAACATTCAAGGTTAACACTGATTAATTCTCGATAGAATTAATCAGTGTTTTCTTAGCATGATAGAAAATCAGATTTTGAAATTTGATTTTTTTTCGTAACTCTAATCAATTTCTATTTTATCACAGTATAGTGCATCTGCCGAACCATAAATTTTTATTCCGTGTGCATAAACTCTTACCTTATGATTTTCATAAGACATAAGTTTACGAACGCTCTCAGCAGGAAAATTATAATAGATATTTAATACACCTCCATTTTTACCATAGATGATAAAGCACTGTTCGTCTATACCTGATAAATATGCATCTATTACAACTTTTTTATTATAATACTGACTCTTAAAAGCGTAATATTCTGAAATAGTTATTGTTTGATACGATGCAGAAGAATTATTATTTTGAGATGTAGACTGTTGTGATTTCTGTTGCGGCTGAGAAGAACCTTGCCAGCCGCAACCAAGAGCTATTCGAGAATCAGCACGAATTTCGTTTATAAACTCCTGGACCGGGTAATGAGTAGATTTTGTTCCAGAAGTTACTATATCTATTCTTGGTGTACCATCGGGATTTCTTTTTTTGGGGTTAGCATGACTGTTATAAAGCATAATTGCAGAACCTGCATTATTTTTATCAAATCTAGGAGCTTTGTGAAAATGTATTTGATATTCAATGCCTCTATTATCATATACATAATAAAATATTTCTGTATCCCCGCTCCAGTTTTCAGTTTTATTATACTCATACGACTTAAAAATCGACAGCACCTGATTGATTTCATCCTGCTCGGTGTCAGCATACACAGATGCAGTGAATACCAACAGAAACAAACAGATTGACAGAAAGAACTTTTTCATATTATTTCTCTCTACTTTATGCAATCTACGAGAGCCTTAAAGTAATTAATCATCTTTATGTACTCTCCTGGTAGTTCAAACCATCGATAGTAATAGAATGTATCAGCGAGGGCTTCTCTTAACGCTGTTTTACTGACCTCAACATCATTCGTAAAAAGAACAAAGACTCTCTCGTATTTTCCGTCATAACAAAGCAAATCCAAATCATTTGTGTTGTCGCTAAAAGTTTCTCCAATAAAACCTTCATAGTCGCCTTCATTGGCAACAATGACGAACGCATTCCTATAGTTTTTCGATGTTTTGGAAACAGTGTTGTAAAATTCGGTCTCACTTTGAAAGTAGGTGTCAGCTACAGCCGTTCCTGCAACAGTCAAAGCAAGTACGAGAGTCAGAATAAATTTTTTAAGACCTTTCATATTATTATCTCCTTGTTAGTTTTTCTTTAATTTTGAAATCAAAAAATACATTTTCTTCTTTTTTCTTTACATAACAAGTGTACGATGCAAAACAAGCTTACTCACCTGTATAATTGTAAGTCCACTTTATTTTTTTATTTTTAATTGTTCTGCCAGTATACTCCTCTGAATAAACAGGCCAGATTTGACGGTATGTTAACATATCTTCCGGTTCAACATTACTCAAAAAGTATTCAAGAGTTCCTCTATAATTTATAGTTTTAAGACTGCCACAACCTGCAAAAGCATATTTTCCTATTACAGTAATAGAAGAAGGAATTACAACAGTTTTCAGCTTTTTACAATCCTTAAAGCAATTCTCCGAAATTATTTCATATCCATCAGGAATCGTAATTGTCTCAACCTTTTTATCCCCTGTGTATGTATAAGTTTTTGCCTTTATTTCCTCTTCTGCAGCCTTTTTTGCAGCTTGCTCTGCGGCAAGTTTTTCCGCCTCAGCCGCTTCTTTCGCTTCACGCTCTTTTCGTTCTGCTTCTGCTTTTTGCTGCTTTACAAACGGATTGTCGTTAATAACATCAATATCATTTTCAGCTGCAAGGATTTTCTTTGTATCAATTTTGAGGGATTTCATTTTTGGGAATGAAGCAAGCGGATTTCTGTCCCAATAGCTCGTCTCTGGATCTCCATACCACAGGCTCACAGAAGAAAGTTTTACTTTTGCTTTGCCAGAGTCGATGATTTTCATTGTGGCCTGGTCTATGCCACGGAAAATATAAAAATCTCCTACGATTTCACGTTGTTCCTCATATTCTTTTGTAGAAGCAAGAATCTTTCCGTTCTCGTCTACGATAGAAACTTCGATATCATATAAGTCATGATTATATCCAGAAGAATACATAGTGGAAGGTACAGAATAGCCCTCATACTCCCCAAATCCATCATCAGGCACAAAAAGTGCAATTCCATCCCGCAAAAACTTTCCGTCTTTTTTTGCATCATCTGCCACAACAGATTTTCTTGGCCATTTTACAAGGGCATCCCAGTCCTTTCGACGAACTTTTTCTAGACCAGAAAGTACTATGTCCTGTATTTTCTCTTCTTTTACAGACTTGCAACTAATCACAACATCAGCCTTGTAAGTTACAGTTCTTGTAGCCCTGTCAATGTCTCCTTTTTTGATTCCACGAACTTTGAATACCACAGGCGGATTTTCTGTAAAATACCGCTCAAAATCTTTTACAAGCAAAACCCATTCGTCATAAATCGAAAATTCATCATATTCACTAAATCCAGGTTTACCGCTTCGTATAACTTCCTCAATTTTTTGAAAAGCTTCTATAGCTTCTTTTGATTTTTCGCTTTGTTCCGCTACTACTGCATCCCAATATGTGCCAAGTGCCGATGCATACATTTTTTTTGCTTCATAATCCTTTGCCTTTTTGAGCAGAGTCGTGTACTCCGCAGTCTGGGCAAACAAGGCACACCCCGCCACAAATACAAATACAACAGCAAGACCAACAATTTTTTTTAATTTCATTACGGAAAACCTCCTTTAATCTTCTATTTTAAGCCAATTTTAACGAGGAGGAGTAGTCATTTAATGACCAAGTAACAAAAAAATTGAATTTTTTTGAATTTTTGCCAGAGATATCCTGAACCAAAGGAAAATCCCAAATTACTCATTGCTACTTTCTAATTCTTTTCTGTATAAAATCGTGTAGATGATAATTCCGGTACACCAGAAAAATGTCGCCAAAAAACTGAAGAAAATCGCCATGCAAAGTGCTGGAACGTAAAGCATTGAGATAAAGTAGCCCGAAAAGCCAGCGATTGAGCCTGTCATGCTAATCAGATTGTCATAGGATGCACGCGCTTCGCTTTTTTTGAAGAACCATGCCTTTGCACCTTCGAAAATCTTGTCGCTGATTCCGCCGAAAAAAAAATACATTCCCATGCTCAAACCCCAGAAAATAAACATATTGAGCGTAGCTTCGGAATAGATGAAATAGAGTACGCTCGCAACTGCCTGCATCAGAAAGAACGGAAGCATGAGGGGAAGAAGCTTTTTGTTCCACTTTGACCACATAAAATCGAGCAAAAAGTCCCATTGTCGAGGCAATTGCAAATGATGCCAGAATCAGTTTTTTTTAATTTCAATTGTAGAATTCCTCCAAGTTTTATCGTCCTCCGACATATTTATGCCTAGTGTACAATAGGCATAAAATTCAAAAAATCTTGCTTGAGAAAAATATAAATTTACCTTTCTCTTATTTAAGAAATTACCTGTTTTCTTGACATAAAAATTGTACAATAGTACAATTGTATTATGAGTGAATTAGTAATTGATGCCTCATGCATTCTTGAATTTCTCTTGAATCAAACCAACAAAGACTCTGTTGTAAAGACTGTTGGTTCGGCTCGTCTTGTTGCACCAAGTTGTTTACCATTTGAAATTGGAAATGCACTAAGTAAACTTATTAAACGCAAATTGATTTCCATTTATGATGGAGTTTCGGTATATCATGAGTTTGCAAGAATTCCAATGAGGATGATGGAGCTGGATATTCCGAATGCTATTGTAATTGCCGGAGAAACAGAATCTTACGCTTATGATTCATATTACATTTCATTGGCAAAGCAGCTGTCCCTACCTTTGTATACAATGGATGGAACAATGAAAACAAATGCCGTTTCGCGAGGTGTCGCATGCTTGTAGTAACATATTCCGAAGCAAGACAGAATTTCGCTTCTGTTCTGGACAAATCAAAAAACGATGGAGCCGTCCTTGTAAAACGAGCAGACGGCTCTGTCTTCCGTATTTCCCCTGAAACTTCGGAATCGTCACCATTTGCAGGAATCAAAACACTTTTTGATATCAGACATGAAGATATTATGCAGTCGCTCAGAGAAAGCAGGGAAGAAAACTAAAAAGCCGTAACTTTATTTTTGTGTTCTATTATTTCTGATTCCCGCCCATTCCCCAGTTTTCCAGAGGAGGTTCATTCATCACAACAAAAACATCTGTAGCCACTATCCCCAGTTTTTCACACAACAACCCGGTGATTTTTTCAATGGCAGTTTTTTTCTGTTCGCGCGTTCTTCCCGGGAAAATCGTGAGTTCTATAATCATAAAGTTTTCGGTTTTACCTTCGGGGGCTTCCCAGTTAGTCTTATCAAACTCTTCGATCCGCTGGAACCTGTCCCAATCGGCAATTTCAAAGGCGTCAATTAGGCCTTGGTGAATACAATCAAAAAGAGTCTTCTTAAATTCGGGAGTTTTCCTGGCCAGCATGTTAACTTTTACTAAGGGCATTTTTTTTCTCCAGATTGTGGATTTCTTCCAGTTTTGGTGGATTAAGTGGCAGTGGGAAACGTGAAATTGCAATGGCTGAGCAGGCACTTGCAAAACGAACAAGTTCATCATCGTTCAGGCCATGAAGAAGACCATAAACACAGGCTGCTTTAAAAGTATCTCCGGCACCCAGGGTGCTTTTTACTTCAACATTAAAGGGCTTCATAGATTTTATAGTGCTGCCTTTTCGGGCATACAGCATTTCACTGCCACCTTGAGTTATGATTGTAAGTCCATCGGATTGCTCTTTCATAAGACAAAGAATTTCTTCAACCGACATGTCTTTATAATATTGGCCCAGGCATTCGTGAGAGACCACATTTATTGCAGCCATTTTATGTAAAGGTGAATCATGGGGAGTGTCAATTGTAATAAAAGGAATATTGTGCTTGAAGCATAGCTTTGCAGCCTTTAGACTTTCTTCTCCAAAATATGGGTCTATTGCAGCAACTTTGCAACCGGAAATATCTTCTTCCTTTGGAATATTCCACCATCGTTTACCGGAAGAAAAAAGAGTCTGAAAGTGACCCATAGGTGAACGGACAAGTCCTGAAATCACAACGTAATCCATAACACCAGGTTCGCTTGTAAAATGAAGGAGCGACAAATCGACATTTTTATTTTTATAAAAATCCCTGAGCAGGGATGCAACTTCAGTGCCAATCCAGGTGCCATCCATTTTTACACTGGCACCAAGCGAATCAAGAACTGTTGCCGCTGTCCCCGTTTCTCCGCCTGGTAGAAAATATTGTTCTTTAATTTCTGAATACTCATCCGGGCGCAAAAATCCATCCTTGAGTAAAAAGGAGTGAGTTCCCAGAATTTGTCCAAATAAATAAACATCAGCAGTTTTGTTCATAATTATTACTATATCCTAAATGATTTTTACAGACAATGGCAGGATTCCTTTTTGAAGATAACCTTCTTCCAGATTCCTGCCAACCTTACTCACTGAGAGCTATCATCACAACTTCTCAGCGCTCTCCGTAAAAGGTTCAATGTATTTCTGAATAAAATCCACCCTGTCAAAAACCGTCGGCTTAAAATACGAGGCCACGGCAACAACCAGCTGTTTTTGCGGATTTATGTAAATCACGTTGCCGCTGTTACCGATGGCTGCATAAATATTTTTCTTGCGGGAAATAATCCACCAGAGGTAGCCGTATTCCATTCCGCGGAAATAATTGCCTTCAACTTTGCGTGGGCCGGTCATCTCTCGAATCCAGTTGGCTGAAACTATCTGCTGGCCGTAAAACTCACCCTTGTTCAGACAGAGGAGTCCAATCTTTGCCATGTCCTGTGCCGTCATACAAAGCCCATAACCCGGAGTGCCAAGATCCTGAGGGTCGGCAAACCAAACAGCCTCTTTTGGCAGCTTACTAATTGTAAACTCCTTGTGCTCTTCGGCAGACTTTGCATAAAAGTTTTTGTGGGCCGGAATGCCAAGAGCTTCAAAAAGATATTTGTTTGCGTAGTCTACGGTTAGCATGCCGGTGGCCTTATACAAAATCCCCGTCAGAATATGAAGACACACCGACGAATACTTAAACTCATTAGTAAGCCCCTTACGTCCGCCAAGAAAATCAAGAGAAGTATAAGTCCAGTTTTCGCTGGCACAAACCTTACTCCATGGGTCGCCCTTACACTTATAAGGAGCCCGCATCGTAAGCAGATGCTTTATCGTCACCTCGTAAATTGTCTTTTCGCCGCGCTTCACTTTATACTCGGGAAAATAATCCAGCACCTTATCGTCCACACTTTTAATCTGCCCCTTGTCTATGGCAATTCCGACCAGCAGAGCCACAATGCTTTTTGTAACAGACATAACGTGGAGGCAGTCCTCGCGCCTGTAATTATTCCAGGTGTCGCTGTAAACAGTCTTGCCGTCACGAATCGCCTCAATCTGGCAGATGTTGGACTGCTGGCTTTCAATCATTTTGTGGAGTTCTTCTTTTGTCATAAAATCCTCATTCATGTATGTAAGATTTAGGTGCCTATATCTGAAAGAATAAGGTGATTAAAAATTGAATTCAAGAAAAATCTTAAAATTTTTTTTTGATTGATTTGGGCGTACCCTCTGCAACCTTCGGTCGCAGAGGGCGGGTGTTTCCCCTTGATCGAAGTTCCGTTAAAAACGACAGTCCATCGCGACTGTCGTTTAGGAACATCGAAAAACGGGTGGGGCGAGATTTATCGAGCCATTCCGCTATCGCTCCAGCCGCTTCCCTCATTCACTAACTAACGTTAGTTCACTCAGTCCAGTGCCGCCTTCGGCGTAGCTCCGCACCCTTACGCATCTGCAGAATTTATAAAAAAGATATCTTCCCGAACGGGAAAATGTTTTCGCATATCAGGTCTTTTTTTAATTGATTTTCCCGTTCGGGAAAGTTATACTGTTGATATGAGAATAATTTCTGTTGAATCAATATCAGAAGCTGTGAAAAACCGCCGAAAACAGCTGGGACTTACTCAATCAGAAACAGCTGCAATGTGTAATGTTGGAGCCCGTTTTTTCTCAGAACTTGAAAATGGAAAAGAAACTTTACAGATGAATAAGGTGCTTCATTGTCTTGAAATGCTTGGGATAAATCTTTATGCGGTAAATCGGGAAGATGATAAATGAAACTGAACGTTTTCTTTGGAAATAAAAAAGCAGGCTCTCTTGAATCAACAGAAAATCACGGAGGAATCTCCTCAAAAGCAATGCATCCCTTTTTTCTCAGGACTTTTGCCGGAAGAAGATTCGCGAAAAAAAATTGCAGACTATCTTCATATTTCTGAAACCAGCACTCTGAAATTACTTGAAGCATTAGGTGGAGAATGTGCAGGTGTCATTTCAATTTTGAGTGAAGATGAAGATGATTCACTTTCCGCAGAAACAAGTTATAAACTTGATTCAAAAAACTATGAACTTTTGAACGATAAGAGGCTTTCAGAGTTTATCGAAAAAATGAATACCCGGCCTCTTATTAAGGCAGACGATAAGTTACGGCTTTCTCTAGCAGGAGCTCAGGAAAAACTCGCACTTGCAAAAATTGATGGAGAATGGTATTTACCATTAAACGGTGCTCCTTCAACTCACATCTTAAAACCAACGCGAACAGGCAGTCTTTCTTCCCTTGCACAAAATGAATATATCTGTATGAAACTTGCAAAAAGTTTTGGACTTCCTGTTCCAGATGTTGATTTGCTGAAGATTGCAGGAAAAGATATTTTTGTAGTTGAACGCTATGATCGTATTAAAGAAACAGACTCGATTCAACGGCTTCATCAGGAAGATTTTTGCCAGGTACTTGGTATCATGAGTACATCAAAATATCAGAATGATGGAGGACCAGGCATTGCTGATATTTTCAAAACCATATTGAAAGTCTGCACGGTTCCGGCTTTGGAGAGCCAGAAATTCTTGAGATATGTTCTTTTTAATTATGTGATGGGAAATTGTGACAGTCACGGAAAAAATTATTCTCTGCTTTACAAAAATAATCGCGTAGAACTTTCTCCTTTGTACGATGTTGTCTCGACAATAATCTATTCAGGTCTTACTGACAAGCTTTCAATGAAAATTGGAAAACATTATGAGATTCAGAAAGTAACCCAAGAAGATTTTTCTCTTTTGGCTGAATCTTTGAACATTAAGTATTCCGTTCTTTCAAATATATTTGATGATTTTGCTAAAAAGTACATACCAGCTTTTGAAGAATTAAAGGATGATGAAAAGATTTCCAGAGATGTACTTAATTCTATTTTTGACGTTACTTCAAAGACATTTAAAAGTCTGCTAACGTAAGAATATGGAACTTGCAGAAAAAATCTATGCGGCAGTGCGTCTCATTCCTCGCGGAAAAGTTGCAACTTATTCTCAGATTGCAGCACTTGTCGGGAATTGTAATCTCCGCCGCTACGTAGGAAATGCTTTGCACAAAAATCCCAGCAATGTAATTACACCCTGTCATCGCGTTGTAAATGCAAAGGGCTTTTGCTCCGGCAGTTTTGCTTTTGGAGGGCCCGGAGTTCAGCAGGAAAAACTTGAAGCCGAAGGAGTGATTTTTGTTGATGGCCATGTTGATATGGAACGTTTTGAAATCACCCCTGATGATTTTGAGATGATGAGGGCTACCCTGGTTTAATATCATATGATAGAAAAGTTGGATTCACAAAAGATAATTCATCAAATCCCAGTTGAATGTCTTCCAAGTACAAGTCCGGCAAATGCTGCCTGCTCCCTCGAAAAACTGATTGCGGCGTATAAAGTAGTGAATATTTTCTAATACTTATTTTTTCAGAAAGTCTCCTCTCTTCGCTTATATAAACTCCAATTGAAAATCCCTCAATCCTCGTTTACACTTATTCTATGACCGGAGTAAATCAGACCTTATTTATCCCGCTTTATGGCAAGGCAAAAGTCAGCAGGCAGGGAATCATTTTAAAAGACTCAATGGCAGAAAAGATTTGGGCTGCCGAAGCCTTTGAAGTTCATGGAAAATCAAAATCAAAGTGGCTCACCTACAACATGGCAATGAGGGCAAAAATTTTTGACGACTGGGTTGAAAAAATGCTCGCTAAAAATCCCGATGCACTTGTTCTGCATATTGGCTGCGGACTGGATAGCAGGGCTTTTAGAATTGCGGCCCCTTACACCAGCTGGATAGATGGAGATTTTCCGGAAGTTCTTGAAGCCCGCAAAAAATATTATTCCGAAAACGACCGCTACAAGATGATGGTCTTTGATGCTTCAAAATCAGAAATGGTGGAAAAGCTACCGGATGAAAAAAACGTAATCGTAGTTTTTGAAGGAATCAGCATGTATCTGCGCAATGAAGAACTGAATGCTTTTGTTCGTGCACTGGATAAGAAGTATCCGCAGGTTCATATGTTGCTGGATGTTTATACAGTTTTTGGTGCAAAGGCAAGTAAGTATAAAAATCCTATAAATGATGTTGGCGTAACGACGGTCTGGGGGCTTGATGATATAAATGTGGTGCTGGCGGGCACACAATTCAAGTGTGATGCCGAGCATTCTCTGACGCCAGAAAATCTTGTGAATCAGCTGCCAGCTTTTGACAGAGGATTTTTTAAGTTCCTTTTTACCGGAAGCTTTTACAGAAAGATTTACCGCTTGTATGAAATCAGTAAAAACATTTATGGAAGATGAAAATGGAGTACTTCATTCGATGTGGGGAGATTCGTTAAATGATAATAATAATCACTGGTGCGTCGCACACAGGAAAAACTTTACTTGCACAACGCATGCTCGAAAAATATAAGTTTCCCTATCTTTCCGTAGACCATCTTAAGATGGGGCTTATAAGAAGTGGGAATACAAAGCTTACTCCTGAAGATGATGAGGAGCTGACAACTTACCTCTGGCCAATTGTCCGCGAGATGATTAAGACTGCCATCGAGAACAAGCAGAATCTCATTATTGAAGGATGCTATATTCCCTTTGACTGGCGCAAGGATTTTGATGAGGAATATCTGCGCGACATCAGCTTTATCTGCCTTGCCATGACGGAAAAATATATCGACGCACATTTTGATGAAATTAAAAATCACGCCTCGGATATAGAAGAAAGGCTTGATGACAGCGACTACACGTCCGACTGGATAAAAGAGGAAAACCGTCACATCATCAAGGGCTTTGAATCCGCAGGGGAATTAATTTACTTGATTGACTCCAACTATAAACAGACAATAGAAAAAGCCCTTCTTCTGTTTTAAGAAACCTCCCTTCGTTTAGAAAGAAACTCAAGATTTTTTTTAAAGCTATAGCTTCAATGCAGAAGGCGTTGCCGCAAGAACCAGTTCGATTATCAAAGGCATTACAAGTTTTATAACTCAAAACTATTACACTAAAACCACTTTTACAAGTGATAATTTTTCCGAGTATGTATAATATTTTATACTACCATTATAGTTACTTTCTTCTGTAATCTTAGTTACATCAAGTACTTCTCCTATTAAAATCTGAAGTTCATAATTTTCATAAGAATACTTGCTAACCAATCAGCAAGAGTTTGCCCACCAATAACTACCAGTATACACTGAACAAAAGTGCAAAAAATTACTATAATTATAGAAGAAAAATGAAAATACTTCTTGTTTCAGTAAATGCAAGCTACATGCATACAAACATCGCCATTCGCGATTTAAAAAATTATGCAGAAAAATTTTATAAGGCTGAAATGGATTTAGACGCTACAAAATGCCCTGAAATCTATCTTGCCGAATACACAATAAATCAGCCAGTGGGCGAAGTTCTTCGAGGAATTGCAGCTTTTGATGCGGACTGGATTCTTTTTTCTACCTACATTTGGAACGCCGAATATGTGTGTAAACTGCTTCCCGAAATCAAAAAGATTTTGCCAGAATGCATTTTGGGTGCCGGTGGGCCTGAGTTTGGCTATAGTGCAAAAAAATATCTGCTAAACACCCCTGCCCTGGACTTTATCATCTTTGGCGAAGGTGAAGAAACTTTTAAGGAGGTGATTTTTAAATCTCAGGGAAATTCCAAAAATCTTTTACATCAGCTCAATACTATAAAGGGCGTTTACTACAGAAATAGTAAAAATGATGATGGCATTTCTTTTACAGGAAGTCGCGATTTAATCCACAATCTTGATGAAATTCCTTTCCCATATCCTGAAATCCTATCTGGCACTGCAGACCCTGATCACAAAATCTATTATTACGAATCTAGCAGGGGCTGTCCTTTTTCTTGTTCTTACTGCCTTTCTTCCGTTGATAAAAGGGTTCGTTTTAAGAGCCTTGAACGGACCTGTAGCGAACTACAGATTTTTTTGGACCACAATATCAAGCTTGTAAAATTTGTAGACCGTACTTATAACCTGGATGAAAATCGATATATAGGAATCTGGGATTACATTATGAAGCATCACAACGGTAAGACCATGTTTCATTTTGAAATCGAAGCAGAATATCTTTCCGATAAGGCGTTGGATTTTTTGCAAAAGATTCCGGAAGGCATGATGCAGTTTGAAATGGGTGTACAGTCGGCTAATAAAAAAACTCTGGCAGCAATAAATCGCTCTACAAACATAAATGAACTTGCAGAAAAAATCAAACGTATTCCACGAACAATTCATCAGCATCTGGATTTGATTGCAGGCCTTCCTTATGAGGATTTGGAAAGTTTTGGTCATAGTTTTGATTTTGTAATGGCCTTGAGACCGGATGCTTTGCAGCTGGGATTTTTGAAAATTCTTGGAGGCACTCAAATGGAGGAATACGCCAGGGCCAACGGCTGGAAGTGGATGGAAAGTCCCGCCTACGAAACATTTTCTACGCCCTACCTCTCCTTCAATGAAATTGCCTTTTTGAAAGATATGGAAACTGTCACCGACGCATACTGGAACAAAGGAAGTTTTTCTAACACAATGAATTATATTTTCCGCAAAACAAGTCCCTGGAAGTTTTTATCAGCATTGGTGAAATACGGCCGTAGTGTGGATGCATTTGTTCAGGCAAGAAGAGAGGCTTACTGGTTTGAACTTATTTGTAATTTTGTGATGAAGGAAAATTCGGCAGAAATTGATGAAGTTTTCATTGCAGACAAGCTCGATAAAAATCTGATTTACGATTTACTGCGTTATGATTTTGTACGGGCAGGCAAAAAAGGAAACTTTCCATCCTGGTATAATCATCATTATGATAAAGATAAGCACAGGAAATTGCTCAATGAAAATGGCCTGCTAGAAAATTCCAGAATTGGTTTTGCAATTACCGAGTACGAGGAATTTGACTATAACGTTCTTTCCGAAATGCCAGAAGAGGAAAAAGGTCACAAAGAATTACTGATAAGGTATAAAGCCTCATAAAATCAGCTATGTCCATACTAGTACTTTCCGCTCAGACCCCTTATAAACCAAGCCGAATCATAATCATATAAACAATAGTGCCGCCAAAAATGCTTAGAAGAGAGTTTTTCTTCCATATATATGTAACTATTGTAAAGGTGATGGCGGAAATTTGTGGCAGCCATAGGGAAAGACTTGTAAAGCGGATATCACGAAGACTGTAAATCAAAAGGCCTATCATAACTACAGGAGGAATGTAGCGTTCAAAAATGTGAATCAGTTTTCCAGGCTTTCGTTTTGAAAATACAGCAAAAGGGAAAAGTCGTTCACAAAAAATAATCAGACCAATCAGAAAAGAAACAAGAAGAGCTTTAGTTATCGTCATCTTTATCCCCCTTTCTTTCCTTTACAAACTTTTGAATCTGATCGATGGTCAAAACCGCAAACAAAGCAGTAAGGGCAAAATCAACACCTGTCATATCAAAAGGAATGATTGCACCAACAAGTCCACCAATCAAAGAACCACCCACCCAATAAATCTGATCTAATAAAGAAACCATAAAATAATATTCTTCTGCTTTTACACCGGCGGGAACTTGAGTTGTAGTCAAAAGAGAAAAAGTTTCGTCGGTAAGAGCATAAATCAGATAAGGTTTAGTACGTCTGCATGCATTGAACTGATTAATCAGTGGCAGTCCATAAACAATATGGCGGATATTCAGCAACAGTTCTGTAGCAAGTATTGCCAGTACAGGAGTTCCAGCAGCAAACATAGGAATCGCAAGAAACTGCCCTGCCCCTGCATACATCAAAATCCCCATCGCAGGTGCAAGCCACCAGGAATAACCCGCATTTACTGTAACAAGACCAAAAGCAATCCCACAAGAAATATAACCCAGAAATACCGGAATAGTAGTCCTGAGTGCAACCTTCAAACAGTGTGTATTCATAATCTTGGATTATATCAGTAACCATGCTATTATTTCCATACACAGGAGACTATTATGTCATTTTGAAAGGAAAGGTAATTTTAATTGTAAATACAGCAACAGGCTGCGGCTTTACACCACAGTATGCACTTATTGAACAACTGTATAAAGATTATCATGAAAAAGGATTTGAGATTCTTGATATTCCATGCAATCAGTTTGGAGCACAGGCACCAGGCAGTGATGAAGAAATCCACAACTTCTGTACAACTCGTTACAACACTACGTAATTGATCGTTCTGGAAACGTAGTTGCCCGCTTTGAGCCAACTGCAGATATCGCCAAGGTTGAAGAATGTATTAAGGCATTACTCTAGCTTACTGTGTTTGGGGCCGCAATGGCCCCCGCAACGCCCCCAGACTGTCCTTAATAATGTGGCGGCTTGCGATTTGGGATATCGCCTTCCATTGCATTCGACATTTCGCGGATTCTGTCCGACATCAGTTTTATTTCTTTCTGCAGCTTATCAATAGTTTTTGCCTGATCAACCGCAACGTTCTGAATCTGGCTTACAAAATCTTCCATGTAGGCAAGCTTCATTTCGATTGCAGTCAGACGCTCTTCTGTTTCTTTTTCCATAAGTGTTATTTAATCCTTAAGCTCACAACTCATCCAAGCAAAACTGGTTCAACTCCCGTATCAAACTTCCACATGTAACACTATCTTAATGATGGTACTTTTTCGAGTTTAATCTGATAGCCTAAACTTTTTAGT
>CAMNGG010000050.1 GCA_946537975.1 uncultured Treponema sp.
GCATCCATGGAAGCATCTGTCAAGGAACGCCCCTTCATAACCTCACGCCAGACGTATTCAAACTGCCGCATTAAAAGATAACTTTTAAGTGCAATTCCGGTTTCGTTTTTAAAAAGATGGGTAAGATAACTTTCTGAATAAGAGTATTTTTCAGCAAGTTCACTGACCCAGTCGCCCAGGTGCTTAAAGTCATCAATATTTTTAAGAAGCTGCAAAATGCGTTCGTCCATATTCAATTTAGAAAGCTGAACATCTCCCGTAAAATACGAGGTTGGATCTACAAAAAGGAAAAAAGCAATTTCGCCGTCCGGTGCTTTATGTTCAAGGTCATTTTCAAGAATTATAACATTGCCGCAAAGTTCTTTGCACCAGCCGACAGCCGGTCGATGGGCGTAAAACGCATTTGCCCAGAGCCACACGAAAAAAGTTTTCCAACCGGCTTTGATTGTAACTCTGTCGGTGTATTCCGTATTGTTTTCATCAATCTCTTCAAGAAAAATCTCATGATTCCAGACTGAAACGAATTTGTTGCCTTCTTTGCTTGAAACGCCTGTTTTTTCGTCAAAGCGTTCAATTCTGATTGTGTGCGTTCCCATTGGGATAAATCCGAAAAGTTTGAATTTATAAGACGATGTTGTACCGACATCCCACTTAAACGAAGAATCTACATCGAGAGGTGTAAATGTCGCATACGGAAACGCAATATACTGCAATGTTTCAAGTTTCAGCAAATTTTCAAAAATAGTTTTCCTTGAAGCCGGAAAAATGCTCGTTTTTTGGACTATCATAAAAGCTCCATCTTAAAATCACAGAGCTCGTCACCGGCGCCAATTGTCTTAGTTCTTGTAAACTTAAGCCCTGGCAAATTGCCGTAAGAATGAACATCATTTTCGCAGAATAGAACATTCAGCTCCGGACAGCCTGCTTCAGTAAGATAAGTGTGATACGGGCACTGGGTAATATCCATGCGGAAACAGCCCTTCTCATTCGGGTAAAACACATTCTTAAAACCTGCGCTTTCGCCGAACATTTTGTGGCTCATAGTATCCCACATTCCAAGAAAGAATTTCTTAAAACCTGGAATATGGCAGCATTTCGAAAGCATTCTGCCGGTTTTATCTGATTTTTCTGCCATTACTTTTTTCATAATTTCATAAGCCGCAGCCTCATCAATTTCTTTCATTGCAAGATAAAGAGCCGCAGCAGGAAAAATGAAATTATCTGTATGCGCACTAACGCCTTCCGGTAAATCAGTATGTCCAGCGTAAAAATCAAATAAACGTCTTTCTGCATCTGCCCAGATTTTTTCAACATCAGAATGAGAAAATCGCTTTTCCATTTCCATCTTAAAAATCTGCTTGCTTTTTATAACCTTGCATGCTTTTACATTTAATTCGTTTCTCTGATTTTCCGCACTCATTATTTGTCTCCCATATTTACGTTAGCAATTACTAACATAATCGCATTATACCTCTTATTTTTCAATAGTTTTTGATATTTTTTATACATTTTGCATTATTATCATTTTCATTATTAAAAATTTAATTGACATAAAAATAAAAAAAGGTTGCTTCGGTTTTTCAAAATCCTAAGACTCAGTTTTACAATGTAGACTCCACGGAAGAAATGGTATTCAGTCTGGAAAACCGTGGCATGCCCCGGGAGGAAATGAAAACCCGCCTTGAGTCAACTGTAAAAAAAGCTTAGGATGGAAAATCTTTTGGGACGCAATCTCTTCCGAATGTCCGGGGGTGAAAAGCAGAAGGTTGCCTGTGCCGGTGCAGATACATCAAATGCGCCTGTTATTGTTCTGGATGAACCTTCCTCTAATCTTGATTTACATTCAATCCGTGAGCTGGCAGACATAATTGAACAATGGAAAAAGGATGGTAAAACTGTAATTGTCGCCGAGCACAGACTTTACTATATGCTGCCCTTTGCTGACAGGCTTCTGAACATTCTGCAGCCGCTTCTTGCGAACGAAGAAGCAGACGATTCAGAAAACACAAAAGATTTTGCCGCACTCATGGAAGAGATTAAAAAAATCTATGGCGCAAAATTTCCTTCGCTCGAAAAGAAAATCAATCAATTCAGATATTTTCATATTGTACGCGAAGAAACCCAGTATTTATGGGAGACACTCTTCGGCATTCTGCGACGCTGCCTTAAAAGAGCCAATGAGCTGCTTCTTGGAAACAGCGATTATGAGCACGGAATTGCAAACCTATTTTATGACGCTGCCATTGTTGCAAGAGAATTCGGCCTTCCTGCGGTTTTGGGCACAGGCTTTGCAACCAGGCGTTTCAGTGACGGACAGAATATCCGCGTAGACGGAGACAAGGGCGAGGTTTATGCAGTATAAAATGCCATGTCATTCCCGAGGTTGACATGGAAATCTATCTCGAAAGATTGTCTGGTCGAGCATGACAATGACATATAATCAGTAAGGAAAACAAAATGACTAAAGAAGAACGACGTGAAAAAATACTGACGGCTCCCGTTATGCCGCTTCTTATAAAAATGGCAGTTCCTACAATACTCGGAATGCTTGTAATGACTATTTATAATCTTACCGACACATTTTTCATCGGATGCCTCGGCAATAAAAGCATGACGGCAGCAGGATTTATCACATTCTTGCAGGCGGTGCGCCAAACTTTTCAAGACAGGGCATTACAAGCCTTGCGGCAGTATTACTGAACATTGCCGCGGCAAGGTATGGCGAAGAAACAATTGCCGCACTTACAATTGCTACAAGAATTGCAGCTCTTGCTTATATGATTATGATTGGCTGGGGACAGGGCTTTCAGCCGATATGTGCAATGAATTGGGGTGCAGGACAGTACGGCAGGGTAAAAAAAGCCCTCTTTATTTCCGCAGCTTTCGGGACAATATTTCTGATTATAGCTGCAATCGTGCTGGCATTGACGGCACAGAAAGTAAGCGGACTTTTCTCAAAAGATTCAGACGTATCGGCACTTGCCGCTGTTATTCTGCGCCTTCAATGCATAAGCCTTCCTGTAATGGGAATCTACGCATTGTGCAGCATGTTCATGCAGAATACAGGCCATTATTTTTCTGCACTTTTAATTTCCATTGCACGGCAAGGCATCTTCTACATTCCCCTGCTGTTTACTCTTCCGCCGCTTTTCACTCTTGCAGGGCACAGGGCACAGCGCACAGGCAGGCCTTTTCTGCGTACAGCCGGCAGCCGACATAATTTCATTTCTGTTCGGACTTATAATTGTTTCAAAAACTATCAGAAAGACATTCCACAAACAAATAGGAAAATAATTTTTCAAACATCAGCTCCAGAGTCTCTTCAAGTACATCCTG
>CAMNGG010000051.1 GCA_946537975.1 uncultured Treponema sp.
GTACACTTTGTATGCATAAGCTTTACTTCACGGTTTGCGGCTTCTGCCATTTTTCGTTCAGAAAGAATGCCATAGGTTTTGTAATTAGTAAGATTAGTAATTACAGTATTAAACTTAATTGTATCCTTGCCGAACATCCCGTTGAGTTTTCTTTCCTCTGTAACAAGAGCAAAGTTATAAGCCATTGCATCCTTGCTGCTCTGGAAGCGGAGAGATTTACCGTCCAGCACAATTTCACCGGAAGCAATTGTGCGCACACCAAAAAGTGATTCAAGCAGCTCACTGCGGCCGGCACCTACAAGACCATAGAGTCCAAAGATTTCACCCTTCCTGACTGAGAAGGAAATATCCTCGAGCACCGGCTCATATTTAGTTGTAAGATTTTTTACTTCGAGATATATATCGCCCGGCGCATTATCTACATCCGGGAAGCGCTTATCCAGAGAACGTCCAACCATTGCCGAGATAAGCTCGTTCATATTCGTTTCTTTTATGGATTTAGTTAAAACCATGTTTCCGTCCCGGAGCACCGAAACTTCATCACAGATTTCAAACACTTCATCCATCTTGTGCGAAATGTAAACAAAGGAAACTCCCTTGCTTCTCAAATCGTTTACAATAGAAAATAGTTTTTTAATTTCATTTTCCGTAAGGGAAGAAGTAGGCTCATCCAGAACAATAAGCTTGGCATCATAAGAAACTGCCTTCGCAATTTCTACCATCTGCCTCTGAGAAACAGACATTGTTCTCATTATTGCCTTAGTATTAATATTCATGTTGAGCGAAGAAAAAAGCTTATTCGCCTCCCGCTCCATTTTTGCTTCATCAATAACACCGAACTTTTTTGGATAACGGCCAAGAAAAAGATTATCGGTAACAGTACGGTCAAGACACTGGTTCAATTCCTGATGAACCATTGCAATTCCGCTTTCAAGAGCTTCTTTAGGACTCTTAAAATCGATTGGTTTTCCAAGCAAAGAAATCTGACCTTCATCTTTTGCATAAATACCAAAAAGGCATTTCATCATTGTTGATTTACCGGCTCCATTTTCGCCCATGAGTCCCATTACAGAGCCCTTTTTCACAGACAGATTGATGCCGTTAAGAACAGTGTTTTTTGCAAAGGATTTAGAAAGATTTTTTATTTCAAGAACTGTATCATTCATATCAATTTCCATTATACCGCAGATTTTTTAATAAGCCTAATAAAATGGGGAGCCTGAAAGCAGCGTCATGCTGAACTTGTTTCAGCATCTATAAGACCCCGAAACAAGTTCGGGGTGACTTAGATTTCAGGTACCCCAAAGCCTGAAGTTCAGGCAGGATTTTTTAGTACTTAAGCTTATCTGTATAGTCAGCAGCAGAGTTTGTCTTAACCATGTTTACAGCGAAAGCATCATAGTTCTTAAGGTTTGTAAACTTATCAAGACAGCTTGCTTCAGACTGACCATCACCCTGTACTATAGTAAGATCAATACCCATAAGTGGAGCATAGTACTTCAAAGCAGGAAGATAGCTTGAAGAAAGGAAGTTATCTGCAGAGTTGTAGATTGTAAGGAGAACCTTCTTCTTTTCTGCCTTTGTCTGCTTAATTCCTGCATCGCGGTTACCTTCTGTATAGCGCTTCCAGTTTGATGGATCTACAGGTCCATTAAGAGCGAAAAGTCCGCGCTGGTCAGCCTTGTACTGAACTTCCGGAGTAATCTTGTTTCCGTACTGGTCTGGTACTGAGAAACCTTTTGTATATACATCTGCACCTGTGAGTCCGTCGAGAAGATTGCGGATAACCTGAAGAGTACCAGCAGCCTGAGCATCTACGTTCTGTGAAACTGTTCCGAAGAGTTTACCTGCACCAATTGCTTCTACAGCATCTGCGTTAGCATCGTAGCCGAAAATTGGAACTCCAGCAGGATAGTTAGAAGCCTGGAGACATCCCATAGCCATACCGTCGTTGTTAGAAACAACCATATCAATAGCTTTTCCGAACTTTGTTGCCCATCCACCCATAGCTTCTGTGGCAGCATTTGCATTCCATGTAGAACCGTCTGTACCAGTCATAGCTTTACCTTCAAGCTCAACTACCTTGAACTTCTTTCCACCAACTGTTACAGAACCTTCCTTCTTTACTGTCGGATCTGTAGAACCATTCCAGGTTCCGAGAGCCTTACGAATACCTTCTGTACGAGCCTTAGAGTCATTATGTCCAACGTCTCCAATACAAAGAACATATCCGATTGTTCCATCACCATTGCGGTCGATTTTTGCTGGATCAGCACTTGCAAGGAAGTCAGTAATAAGTTTTCCCTGTACTGCTCCACCACCAGCTGCATCAAAACCTACATAGTAAGTTTTGTCGTTCCATTTGATTGCAGAAGTATCAATAGCTCCTGTTGTTGGATCAGATGGCTGACGGTTAAAGAAAACAAGCGGCTTGTCCTTGTTCTGTACAACTGTTTTCTTTGCTTTTTTTGTTGCACCAAAGACCATGCTCATAGACATAGCAATTCCGAGAATTACTAAAACGATTTTTTTCATGTTTTTTCCTCCTATGATTTGCGTGTACGATAACGCTACATTTTATTTATAACCCCGAAAATAGCAGTTGTCAAACTTTTTTTTCAAAAAATGGGTAAAATTCCGTATTTTTTAACAAAATATTTGCGTTTTTTAAAATTATCTGTTATCGTATAGCGTGAACGAACACGAAAAAGAGAGAAGCTTTTATGACTTTAGCTGAAATAGCAGAATACGCCCATGTTTCGATTGGAACCGTAGACCGGGTGCTTCATAACAGAAAGGGCGTATCAGAAAAAACAAGAAATCTCATTCAATCAATAATAGACGAGCATGGCTACCAGCCGAATCCAATTGCGAGCCAGCTTAAAAGCAAAAAGCCTTTTGTAATAGGAGTTCTTCTGCCTACTCTCGAAAGCGGCTGCGATTATTACAAGGCCCTTTATGATGGAATGCTGCAGGGGCTTGAACAGCTTAAACCTTTTAATATTGTATTAAAGCCTGTTTTCTTTGACCGTATGAAGGGCGGTGATGCTGTAGAAAAAAGCCGTAAGTTTTTTGACGAAACCGAAGAAGCAATCGATGCGCTTATTACAACTCCGGTTGCTCCGGAAGAGCATATGGAAATTATCTCAAAGCTCGATGGTAAGCCTTATGTTTATATTGATACCCCTCTTGGTACAACACAGCCTCTGCTTACCATTGCCCAGAACCCTTATAAAGGCGGTTACTGTGCCGGAAGAATTATGAGAATGTTCCAGGGCAGCGGAAAGTTTGCCTGCATCAGAATGTACCCGTCGGGCTACAACCTGAGGGAAAGAATCCGTGGTTTTACAGATTTTATTCAGCGGGACGGAAACTCAACCGTACTCGATGAACTTTATACAGACTTTTCTGATTCCGGCTTTTACAGCTTCATGAAGGATTTATTTGAAAAACATAATGATATAAAGGGTATTTTCGTACCTCATGCCGAAGTAAACTTTATGTCATATTTTATTGCAGAACAGGGCTTAAAAAGCCGCGTTACAGTAATCGGCTATGACCTCGTAGAACAGAATAAAGCAGGCCTTCTCGACGGTACAATAGACTGCATTATCGGGCAGAGACCGGAACAGCAGGGGTCAGAAGCGGTGCATAAACTCTACCAGTCTGTAATGCTGCATCAGGAAGTTCCTGCAAGAATTGATATGCCGATTGATATATATTTTAAGGAAAATATAATTTAGAAAACCGTCATCCCGAACTTAGGGAGCGACGGCTGAAAGCCGTTAAAATGCTCCGGTGGAGCATTTTAAGCGAGTCTCCGAGCAGCTGTGCTGCGAAGGGGAAGGGATCT
>CAMNGG010000052.1 GCA_946537975.1 uncultured Treponema sp.
CGCAATGAAACGAACTAACGATAGTTAGTGAGTGAAATGAGGAGGCTGAGCGTTAGCGAACCCTGGAACACCCGACAGGCACAAAGTGCCTGATGCGCCCAAAATAAAAAAAAGGACTATTAAAATGAACCTTAAGGATTGTTACATCGAAGAAGATCTCTTTCCAAAAATCTTTACGAAGTTTGCGGAGAGGGATTATGGGATTCTGTTTTATAATACGGAAAATAAAGATTCTTTTGACTCTAATCATGCGGTGATTTACAGGAAGCGGAATCAAAATCTGCAGGCGGTACTTTCTGATATTGCTGAGTTTTACAAAGAGAAGGGAAGCCGGCCGATAATTTATCAGTCGATGCTGGATGACAACTGGTTTGATGAAATAAAGGATGAGCTTGCTTCGGGCGGGTACAAAAGCTGGATTGAGAATCAGGAGTTTATGTTTCTTAAAGAAAAGAACGCGATTGTTCCCAACCCCCAGATAGAAATCCGTAAGATTGAAAAGTGGTCTGAAGAAATTGAAAATGTTTTGGTCGAAGCGGAAGAGCCCTGGGAAATCAAGGTTGCAAAAAAGACTCTGGAATATCCGGGGGCCTGGATGTTTGCGGCGCTTTTGAAGGGAAAGCCTGTTGGGCTCTTGTATGGTCATATATCTGAGAAGGCCTGCCGGGTTGATTATCTGATTGTTTCTAAGAAGTACAGAAAGCTGGGAGCCGGTCGTGCGCTTTTTTACAGGTATGTGGAATGGTGCAAAGAGACGGGAATAGAAAACTGTTATATCTGGCCAGACGGAGAAACTCCAAAAAGGATTTATGAAGAAGGCGGCTACAGGCTTGCAGAAATCTGCAGGGCCGGGCGCGCGGTGATGGAGTGATGGGGCGGCAAAGTTATGACGTACGGTTTGAAGTTGGGATGCAGCGGAACAACGGAACGACGGAGTGATTGCAAGCGTTGTGAAAACGAGATACAGCGGAGTACCGAGGCGGAGGAATATCGGAAAGCGTTATGAAGCTGTGATAGAACGGATTATCGAGTTGACGAAGTAACGGAGTGATTTATGAAAATTGAATTCAAGGAAGCGGTTGTTGCAGACGCAGAGCTGCTCATAGAGATTTACAATTCTGCTTTCTACAAGGATTTTATCAGATACGGCGAGTGTCCGGCTTATGGAAGAAGTCTGGAAAAGATGCAGCGGTCTATCCTTGAGTTTCCCAAGTTTGTGATTTTGTGTGATGAGACGGCGGTTGGCTGCATTTCCTGTAAGGCTGTGGAAAGCGGTGTGTATGAAATTGGCTGCCTCTGTGTGAAGCCGGAATTCCAGGCTAGAGGGATTGGCACTGCGGCCGTGGCTTTTGCAAAATCGCATTATGAGGATTGGAAAAAGTTTACGCTTATAACTCCTTTGGATAAAGAAGAAAATGTCCGCTTTTATACGGAAAAGTGCGGTTTTAAGATTGCGGCGACCGAGATGGATGGAAATGTGAAGGTTGTGCGCTTTGTTTTAGTGAGATAACAGGGATAATGTCATATAAATTAATATTTTCCCTCAAAATATATGACATTTATATGGTGCAGAGAAGATCTTATTTCAGAAATGTCATATAATTTAAGGATTTCATCAAAAATATATGACAATATAATCAGAAAAATCACTTTTATCAGGTGAAAATCCCGATTTTTTTCTATTTATTAAGTCAAATCGTCATATAAATTGAGTAAAACAGAGGAATTATATGACAATTCGCTGGAAACAAATCTCATTTTTATCCTGCATGTCATATAAATTGCTAAGTTTCAGTAATTTATATGACTTTTAACCTTGATAATAACTGATTTCCTATTAAAAAATCATATAATTCTGCGTTGGAATTGGCAGCAGATGAAATCCCAAACAAAAACTTGTAGAAAAAACACAAACCCTATAATATGAAAATACGAATATGATAAGATTTATTGAAGATGCAAACGATCGCAGAAAAATTTCAAGACAGATTCTGGAAGCACTGCCCGAGTGGTTTGAAGTAGAAGAAAGCAGAGAGCAGTATATCCGTAAATCAGCGGAGCAGCCTTTCTGGGCTTTTGTCAGCGGAGATGAAAACCAGGGCTTTCTTTGCTTGAAAGAAACCGGCAAGGCGACAATGGAACTTGCCGTAATGGGAGTCCGAAAGGAATGCCACAGGAAGGGAATCGGAAGAAGACTTTTTGCGGCTGCAAAAGACTATGCTGCCAGAAAAGGCTATGAATTCATTCAGGTCAAGACCGTCCGCTCCGGAGTCTATGCCGATTACGATATTACAAATGCCTTTTATCAAAGTCTCGGTTTTAAGGAACTGGAAGTTTTCCCAAAATATTGGGACGAGGCCAATCCCTGCCAGATTTATGTGATGTCACTCAAAAATGTAATCAACCCGATTTCAACCCGTCACAGTTATCGCGGTGAGTTCTTACAGGAAAGCGTTCCGGAAGAAGATCTTTTGACAATCGCAAAAGCAGGCCTCGATGCGCCTTCTGGCTGCAACAAGCAGACAACAGATTTAGTCATTGTCAACGATTCTGATATGCTTAATAAAATCAAAGCCCAGCTTGACCCGCCGGTTGCACAGACAGCCCCCGCCATGATTGTTGTCCTCACCCGAAGGATAAATGCATACAGGGACAAGTGTTTTGCCGTCCAGGATTATTCCGCCGCCATCGAAAACATGCTTCTCGCAATCGTTGAGTTAGGATATCAGAGCTGCTGGTACGAAGGGCACATTACAGATGATGACCGCATTTGCGACAAAATTGCCACTGTTCTGAATGTTCCGGAAGAATACGATGTAGTCTGCATTCTTCCTGTTGGAAAAGCAAAAGACGACTTCCACGCGCCCAGCAAAAAGCCTTTGTCGGAACGAGTCCGCTTTAATCGCTGGTCGCAATAGAAGCCGTCGATGAATTGCCGGGGAATGCCCGAGTACCCCCAGATATGCACGGCCATTCTCAGGCTACCCAAGACATCCCCAGTCAACTCCCCCTACCCCTTCTTCTTCACCGGAAGACAAATCTCGCAGACGTAATCTGCAGCAGACGAGTCGCCGGGAAGATAATTTTCAATATCGTAGTCCAGGATGCGCTCGTAGTCGGCAGAAGGAAGCCACTCCTTGTAAATCTTATCCCAACCTTCGCTGATAGCCTCGCCCGCAGGACCAACGCATTTGAAAACCGCCCAGGTATAAGCCGGAATGTGAATAATCTCAAAGCCCTCGGGAAGCGCACCGGCACCACCTGCCACGGAACCATCTGGCCCAACAACGCCCTTCCCCAGCACATCACTCGCCCTGCAGCCAATTCCATACTTAAAAACATCGCTCTTATCTGCAAGCCCGCCGGGCCCGCTACCCTGCGCACAAACTCCAAGATAACCCGGAATCTTTTTCGTGGTCTCATTAGAAAAATACTCGTCCCAGAAAGCGGGAATCTCGTTGTCGCTGGTCTCGGCATGAAAGTCCTTAGCGTGGACTAACAAATCAAGCTCATCCCATTTTTCGATTTTGTACTCCATAATCGTTCCTCCATCAATCGTGATTCGGACAGTGTAACGGTTCATAGATTTAAGCGGGCTACCCTTACGCACCTGCATGGGAGAAAATCCGTGGAAGCGTGAAAAGGCCTTGGTAAAACTCTCGGGCGTTTCGTATCCATATTTCAATGCAAGGTCGATTATTTTACTGCTGCCATCCGCAAGCTCAAGCCCGGCCAGAGTAAGGCGCCTGTTTCGAATATACTCCGCCGGCGTAATCCCAGTCATAATCGTAAAAGCATGATGAAAATGATAAGCCGAAATGTTGACACTCCGAGCCACCTCTAGAAGCCCAATCTCCTCCGTCAGATTTTTTTCCATAAATTCAATTGCGTCATTGATAACCTTAATCCACTCCATTTTTCCGTCCTTATGATTAGAAGTATAAATCCGCCCGCAAAATATTTCCTGTCATTTCTTGCGAAGTTTTGTCTTTTTTATTCTGGAGGAGGGGAAGGCCTTCCCCTCGCTCCAGCCCGCTGCGCGGTCTTACGCTACCCCTTCTAGCGGGGGACACCCCCGCAACGCCCCCACGAAAAAAAAACTAAAATTTGCTTCGCAATTTTCTTAACGGTTTGCTATCCATCACCGCCCGCCAGCGGGCTTATTCACCCCTAAAACTCCCGGTAAATTCCCCTTGAGTTTTCGAAGAAAACTCAATAGTGAGCGAAGCGAACATACACCCCCCCTTCTTTTAATTACTTTCATCTAACTAACGTTAGTTTGTTTTTTTCCTTCACTTTCAAAGAACTCAATCAACTGGTCTAATCATTTTTATAAGTTTCCATCTGTCCACATAGCAAATTATAAAAACCGAAACGTGAATAAAAATCTTTTAAGTCTTCATCGTAAAGAACAGAAATCATATAAACACCTTCTTTTTTCAAATACTCAATCATCTTATTCATAAGCTCACTACCAAGCCCTTTACCCTGAAAATCCGGATGAACCATTAAATCCTGAATATAGGCATCAGTAACACCATTTGAAACACTGTCAACAAATCCAATAAGCTTCTGATTCTCTTCTTCATAAACAGCAATATGATAATATGACTTCAGCCTGGGATCCGCCATTTCCTTTTCCATTCTGTTCCAGCCAACTGACTGCCGTAAATCACAAAGGTCTTTTACATTAACTCTTTCATTATATTTGAAAATCATTTATATCTCTTCCTATTTTCCATAAAGTCCCCGACAGCGTATCTGGTCCAGCTGCTCTGCTGTCAAAGTTCCAGCCTCGTATAATCTAAGATATTCCTGATCTACAGAAGAATCAAAAATCAGAAGGTCATCCGTGTTGATTGTTACAGGCACTCCATTTTCCACAAGGATTTTTATGGGATGCTCGGCATAATTATTAGCATAACCTAACATAATATTACTGGTCGGGCACACATTCAAAGTAATTTGTCTGTCGGCAAGCAGCTTCATAACTCTTGGAGAAGTGGCCGCATTTATTCCATGATGAACTTCATCAAGTCCCAGCGTTTCAATTGCAGCTTCAACATCTTCGGCAGAACCGCTTTCTCCAACATGCATTCGATTTTTGATGTGATACTTTTCTGCAACTTTATAAAGGGGAATATAATCAGAAAAAGGCTTGTAGCCTTCACCGCAGCAAACATCAATAGACTTAAAATATCCGCTGGCAAAATATTTTTCAGCTAGCACAACACTCGCTGCGACATCAGCATAAGAAGCAAAAGCAAGCTCCGGCTCATAAACTGCATCGGGGCAATATTTTTCACGAATCTTATCCCAGTAATTTGCAAAGCCTTCAACACCACCAAATTCCTCAATATCAGTATCAGAAAAACTCGGAGCAAATCGGGCAAGATGATTACGCTGTGCCTCAGCAAAGCAGCCTTCCCGTCGAAGGTTCAAAGCATCGTGTGCCCGGCAATAATCTCTGATTGCACCAACATACCAGTTCTGCATTCCAATGAGCCCGTCAAACTTTTCAGGTGGCGGAGGAAAATCGTGATTGAGTTTTTCCGAAAGCCACTGCCTTCTGCAACCCCGCCCAAGATGATTGTGTAAGTCACTTTTTGGAATTGCAAGAAGAGACTCTGTATCCTTATTTTCAAGAGCCTGTATAAATGCTTCCGAAAATCTGTCTGTCATAGTTCTCGCCTCCTTTGTCTCTTTTAGTTCACAGCCTTTCTGCAGCAAAACATTCCATATTCTTTTGGAACATTCAAAACTCCATTCACTACAAACTTCCCAAGCACCCCGCAAATTTCATCCTTTGGCACAGAGCTCAAACTTGTCATGCTGGAAAGCGAATAAATGTATTCAACCAGATCATCAAGGTTTGTTACTGCAAGAGAATCTTCATAGTTCAATCTCTGGACATCAGAAAAAAACGGCTCAAGAATTTCTTCTCCATTCTGAAGGGTGAAATTTTTATTGGCCTTATCTTCCACACCATAAGCATTCAAAGCCTTGCAAAGAAATTCCATAATTCCGTGCTCGCCAAAAGTT
>CAMNGG010000053.1 GCA_946537975.1 uncultured Treponema sp.
GTTAGGCATGATTAACTCAAGGGCAGAAGCAGAAACCGCATCAAAAAGGTCGTGCTTGTTAGCCTGCGAAATGTCCTTTCCGTACTGACGTCGAAGTCGGGCAGAAAGATTTGCCTTAAATTGTTCCTTATCAAATTCCATAAAAATAAACCTCCGGAATTTATTTACTCATTAAAATCACGGTAGCCCCGGAAATCAGAACATAGCGTTTCTGTTCCCTTAAAAGCTCCTCTTTTCCTTTTTCTAATATATCATCAGGACTCTCAAAGGCCGTATCCGCAACGCGGTGCCATTTTTTGTTTCCTGCTAATGACGGTAAAGTAATTGTAAGGTCGTACTGGTCCAGATTTGTTGCAACATAAAAGTCGCTGTCAATTTCAAGACCACTCAGCTTAAAGGCAAGGAAGTGATTCATCTTTGCCCAGTCCGGAACCTTAGCATTAATATCATACCACAATATCTCAGGGATTGCATTTGTCTCGTAGGTATCGCGGAAAAATTTGATTCTGCTGAAAATATTATGAGATTTACGAAGTTCTATCAACTGCGAAGTAAAGCGGATTAATCCCTTGTTGCGCTCGGCCAGATTCCAGTTGAACCAGCTGAGCGGGGTATCCTGGCAGTAGGCGTTGTTGTTGCCGTTTTGAGTACGGCGCATTTCATCGCCGCCCAGCAGCATTGGAACGCCCTGCGAAAGGAAAAGATAAACCAGGAAGTTTTTGATTGTGCGCAGGCGGGCCTGTTCGATTTTTGGATTTGTGCACTCCCCCTCAAAGCCGTTGTTGTAGCTGTAGTTGTCATCGGAGCCGTCGCGGTTGCACTCGCCGTTTTCTTCGTTGTGCTTGCAGTTGTAGCTTACAAGGTCGTTAAGGGTAAAGCCGTCGTGGGCGGTAATAAAGTTTATAGAAGAAAGCGGGCCTCGTCCGTCGTGGTTATAGCAGTCTGAGCTGCCGCTTACACGGGTTGCGGCAGCCGTAGAAAGATGCTCGTCGCCACGAAGGAAGCGGCGGATGTCATCGCGGAAACGTCCGTTCCATTCACTCCAGCGGTTATTCGGGCCGCCCGGAAAACCACCAAGCTGATAAAGGCCGGCACAGTCCCAGGGCTCTGCAATAATTTTTGTCTTTGCAAGTATAGGGTCGTCATTGATTGCGGCAGTAAGGAGAGGCATATCATTACTGATTGGAGCACCGTTCTGAGCACGAGTCAAAATTGAAGCAAGGTCAAAACGGAAACCGTCTACATGCATTTCAAGAACCCAGTAGCGGAGGCTGTCCAGAATAAAGGAAGCCGTTACCGGATGATTACAGTTCATGCTGTTTCCGCAGCCGCTGAAGTTCATATAGTAATTTTTATCTGTGCCGGGCAGAGAATAATAAACGTCGTTCTGAAGTCCGCGGAACTCAAAAGTATAACCGCGCTCGTTTCCCTCGGCAGTATGGTTGTAAACGACATCAAGAATAACTTCAATGCCGGCCTTATGCAGAGTCTTCACCATCTGCTTGAACTCGCGCACAGGGCCGCCCGGAGTCTTGTCCGCAGCATAACTTGTTTTAGGCGCAAAAAATCCGATTGTACTGTAGCCCCAGTAATTTACCAGGGTCTCGCCGGTACGAGGGTTTGTATTGGCATTTTCATTTTCATCAAACTCAAAAACAGGAAGAAGCTCTACGGCGGTAACACCGAGGTCGCGCAGGTACGAAGCCTTCTGCGCAAAACCTCTGTAAGTTCCAGCAATTTCCCGCGCCACTCCGGAAGTCTCCGAAGCAGTAAAGCCCTTTACGTGAGTTTCATAAATTACAGTCTGTTCGAGCGGGCGGTTCAAAGGCTTGTCGCCTTCCCAGTCAAAGCAGTCATCATCAACTACAACGCATTTTGGAAAATCAGAAAGATCCTGAAGCTCGCCCCCCATATTGCCGTCAAAGCCCTGCTTCCACTGCTTATTGTAAGAGCGGAAAACCGAGCCCGGCGTAAAGGCCTTGGCATAAGGGTCAAAAAGATATTTATTGGAATTAAAACGAAGTCCCTTTGGCGGCACATAAGGCCCATCCACCTTGTAAAGATAAAGAGTGCCCGCTCCAAGTCCTTCTATATATATGTGCCAGATGTCGCCGGTTCTGTTAGCATGCGGGTCAAAATCAACCACCTGTGCCGGCTTCTGATCGTATTCACTGTCAAAAAGCACAAGGCTCACTTTGGTAGCATCGCGGCTATAAATTGAAAAATTAATGCCGCCCCCAGTAAGCACCGCGCCAAAGCCCATCGGCTTTCCGTTATGAACCTTTATATCAGTCATAGTTCTATCATTCTAACACAGGAATAACAGAAATTCTAGAAATAAATGCGGAAGATTAAGGATTTTATTCCGGGCCCGGCATTAAAGTCAAAGACGCCTTCCGCAGCTCCCTTACGGTCGGCCTCCTCGCCCCCGCCGCTCCGCGGCGGTGTCTGCGGTGGCTGCCTTCGGCACTGCTCCACGCTTGGGGCGCATCACCGGCTCATAATTAATTTGACGGCATTTTTCTTTTATGATATATTAAAAGAAAGGAAATGCCCGATTCATTGGGTCATCTCCACGAGTTGCTAAAAAGCCGCCCGCTTTTCGAGACTGGGGCGGCTTTATTTATCTACTCATCTTTTATTTCTAAAATATGAGAGCACTGCTATAACTCAACAGATTTTAGAACTCGCGGATTGCGATACCAGTCCAGCTATTTGTATCTCGATTCCATGAAGCACTTCCAGTAGGAACTCCTGTTTTTGGATTAAATGTTCGTGCCATTGATCCTGTAGTATTTGAAGTCCAGTAATATGTCTGTATTATATTTGACCCACCGATTGCATCTAATGCATTATTAACGATATATTTTTCAGCACCTATCATAGCACCTTCGGCTAAAGTTGGAAGATACCATCCACTTGCAAATACCCCAGGATAATTAAATTGGCTTCCATAGCCATTTACCCATTCCCAGGCCGGATAATTACCTGCAACATCTGTATCATCACCACCATTTTCTGCAAGGAAGGCTTTTAATAGCTGCAAGTTGTTCGAGCCATTTATATTACCAGAGAAAGTTGTACCACTACTATCAATTTCATTACCATTACTACAAGTACACTCAAGATCAGAAATTGTCTTTCCCTCAAATATATTCGAAACTGGAGTACAGGCATTTGAGGTTCCTAGACACCA
>CAMNGG010000054.1 GCA_946537975.1 uncultured Treponema sp.
AGTCCCGTTCAGTTCAGGCTGATGATGTTACAGACTCTTACTATGATTTGAAAACCCGTCTTGAAACCAAAAAGCTTTTGCGCGAAAAATATAATCAGTATCTTAAAAAAGCTGAGAATGTAAAAGACCTTATGGAAATTGAACGAAATCTTAATGATGTCATTTCCGAAATAGAATCAATGGAAGGCCGTCTTAAGCTTCTTACAAATCAGATTGATTATTCTACAATCAATATTTATCTTACAGCTGAAAGTCCGGCATATTCTCCTTCGTATTCAGTTCATAAAATTGATTTTAAGGAGATAGGTTATAATATCGTAAACTTTATAATCGGTCTCTTTAAGCTGGTTATTTATATCATTGTTTATGGTGTTCCGGTTCTTGCACTGCTTTTCCTTTTCTACTGGCTTAGTTTTGGAAAGATAGGTTTGTTAAGAAAACTTTTCAAACGACTTTCAAAAAAATCCACAAAGGATAAAGAATAAAAGAAACTGGAAATATTATATTAGGAGGGCCAAAATGGCAAAAAATAGTAATCGTGGGCTCGGTGCACTCTTTTTGAGAATTGCACTCGCAGCATATTTCATTATCACCGGACTCTGCATGCTCGGTGTAGGCGGATCAGTAAAGGCTAGTCAGGCTGGTGCCGCAATTTATGAAATCTTTAGCGGTGACCTTGCAAAGATTGTAGCAATTGTTGTTGCAATTCTTCTTTTGATTGGCGGTGTCTGCATTGCAATCACAATTTTCCGTGATCTTGGAAACTGGGATAATACAGTAATGCTTATTCTTACCGTTATCTGGATTGTTATTGCCGTTGTTGCAGATGTTTTCAGCCGTTCATTCGGCGTAAGCAAGCTGGATGGAAACGCAATGTTCTGGATTTTGAACGTTGCTAAGGATCTGCTGATTATAGGCGGGCTTTTGTCAATCAGATAAGCCAAGAATGGCTAAGAGGCAGGCTGTGCTTGCCGATAAAAGCGGTTCCCGGAGTTCTCTGCGGGCACCGCTTTTTTTTATCAATAGATTCTGTTATAATAGAAGAATGAATAGTGTAAATATAAAGGTTGTGGCTTCAAAGGGAGCCGTAATTCCAGAATATAAAACAAGTGGTGCCGCAGGCGCAGACCTTTGTGCCTTACTCGACAATCCGCTTACGATTCCAGCCGGTTGCTCTGCAATGGTTCCAACGGGGCTTTTTTTTGAGATTCCGGAGGGGTATGAGGTACAGGTGCGTCCACGTTCCGGTCTTGCCGCAAAAAATGGTGTAACAGTGTTAAATACTCCGGGTACTATAGACAGCGATTACCGTGGCGAAATCAAGGTAATACTTATAAATCTTGGAACAGCTGACTTTACTATAAATTCCGGCGACCGCATTGCTCAGATGATTGTGTCCCCGGTTACTCAGGCAGCTTTCGAAATTACCGGCAGCCTTAGTGAAACAGCCCGCGGTTCCGGAGGCTTTGGTTCTACAGGTGTTTCTGTAAAATAACTAACGTTAGTTAGTGAATGTGTTTGTAAATTATGATAGTAAGAGAACTGGTTCAAAAAATTAAAAGAAATTACTACTACAGACTGCTTCATCTTTATTACACAAAGTTTCAGGTTCGTGTACTTAAGCGTGGAACCTTAAAGGATCATATACTCATAAAATATCTTTTTAAGGACCTTTTCCTATATTTTCTTGTTTCCTTCTTTTTCTTTTTTATGGTTTTCTTTGTAAATCAGATTCTGCTGACCGTAGAAGATTTGCTTGCAAAATCTGCACCTTTTGCTGATGTAATGAGAATTATGGTTTACAGTCTTCCTTTTATTATTGCCCAGTCGGCTCCTTTTGCAACGCTCGTTGGCTTTTTGATGAGTCTTGGCGGCATGATGAGCAGTAATGAAATTTTAATTTTCCGGGCTGCTGGTATCTCCTTTTTTAAGATTTTTATTCCGGTTGCCCTGCTTGGTATATTTATTTCCATAGGTTCTTTCTTTGTAAATGACTATCTGCTGCCTCTGGGTACAATTAAGTATAACAAGCTTATGAGAAAAATTATGAACTCAACGCCTTCAATCGAGCTTGAGTCTAACAGTGTAAAGCATCTCGACACATCTAATATTGTAATTGGAAATGTTGAAGGAAATAAGGTTTCAGATCTTGTGATTATAGATTCAAAGGATGGTGAAGACCGTCTGATTGTTGCGGGGCAATCTGTACTGCAGGGGGCAAAAGAAGAGGGCGTTCTTATGCAGTTTGATATGTCTGATGCTAATGTCCTTACAATAAAAACTGATAATAAAAATAATTATGATATTCTTCGTTCTAAAAGAGCGGTTCTGAATGTTTTTGATTCAACCTTTTTAGGCTCCTATTCTCAGTCTCCCCGTGAAATGACAACCTTTGATCTTACAAAGCAGCTTAGGGAAATGAAATCAGAAGAAACCGATAATTTAAGTACCCTGTTAAAAATAAATCTGTGGACAATGGAATGGCATAAAAAATTTGCAATTCCATTTGGTTCTATCTTTTTTGCATTACTTGCATTTTCCATGGCTTTTCTTTTTGGAAAAAATAATGGACAGATGATAGGACTCTTTCTCGGCCTTGTTATATGCGTTCTGTATTGGGCCGTTCAAATTGTAGGTCAACTGCTTGTAACAAAGGTTGGCTTAAACGCCTTCTGGTGTATCTGGACTCCAAACTTTCTTATCGGCATTTTTGGAGTGTTGTTTTTAATGAGGCTTGTAAAGAAATAAAGGAAGCATTTAAAAGATGAAGCTTGTCATATATCTTTTTAAAAAAGTTATTCCTCTTTTTTTCGGCGCAATGTTCTTCTTTGCCCTGGTTCTTAATCTTGTAGATTTATTTATGAATATTGCGACCTATCTTCAGAATAACTGTTCTGGAAAGGATATTATGTTAGTTATGGCTTACTACGTTCCTAAAACTGTCTGGTATGCTGTTCCTGTAGCTATTCTTTTTTCTACCTCTTACGCTTTAAGTGAAATGTATGCTGCCAACGAGATTCAGGCACTGCTTGCTTCCGGGGTTTCGCTTTTCCGTTTTACAGTACCTCTGCTTATTGTAAGCCTCTTTATGGCTTATGGTTTATTCCTTTTTGAAAATAAATTTGTTGTACAAACTTATGAAAAAAAGACAAGCCTGCAGAATACTCTTCTTCAAAAAACTAAAAATGTAAATAATAATGATGTAATCGTTCTTTCTGATAATGGAAAAATAATTTATTTTGCCGCCCGTTATATAGACAGTCAGAAAAGACTGAGAACCTGTTATTTTGTATTCCGTGGTGAAGAGAGGGAGCTCCTGGCTGTAATATACTGCCGGCAGGCTGTGTGGGATGAAGAAAGACTTGTCTGGGAACTGGAAGAACCTGTTCAATATGAGCCGGTGGGTGATACTCTAAAGATTACAAAAATCAATTATGATTATCTCAATGCTCTCACGGAATCCTATGAAATATTCCGTAAGACAGATGTAGATGTTCAGTCTGTTTCTTCACAAGAAGCAAAGCTTTATATACAGCATCTTAAAAAGGCCGGGCTTCCTTATAATGAAGAGCTTTCAGAATATTATAAGAAATTTGCTTTTCCTTTTATTGTCTTTATTGTTGTTTTTTTATCAATTGGATTGACAGG
>CAMNGG010000055.1 GCA_946537975.1 uncultured Treponema sp.
TCAGATTATCTGGAAAGATATTTCTGATTTGAATTTTGACTTTTGCAAAGGCTGCATGGCCTGCCGCTCAAAAATGAACTGTATTTTGCCAGCTGACGACGCACACAAAATTGCAGAAGAAATCAAAAACTGCGATATGCTTATTGCGGGAACTCCTGTTTATTGGGGAAATATGAACGGCAAATTAAAAGCTCTTTTTGATCGTCTTGTCTATGTTCTAATGAAAGAAAGCAAAAGAGGAATTCCGCTTCCACTGCACAAAGGAAAAAAAGCTGTAATTGTAACTAGCTGCACAACCCCCTTCCCTTTCAACTATCTTTGCGGGCAATCAGGCGGAGCAGTTCATGCTGTAAAAGAAGTTCTTAAATCTTCAGGATTTAAAATCATAAAGACAAAGAATATTTCTAATACAAAAAAGCGAGGATAAAAAATGGAAAAACATACCTTAATATTTATACTTACTTTAAGTTTGAGTTTTCTTTATGCAAAAGAAATTAAAATTTCAGTAGGAGCAGGTCAGCATTGGAAAGAAAAAAGAGAGCCACAATTTTCTGTCTGGCTTGAAGATTCTGATGGAAACTTTATAAGAACTTTATATGTAACAGAACGTGCCAGCCACAAAAGCTGGATAATGAGTCCAAAGGAAGGAAGGCCGGAATCTCTTCCTGTATGGTATCATTCGTCAAAGCATGAAAGCAGTAAGACAAAAAAACATGATGCTAAAGATACTCAACTTGATGCAGTTACCAGTGCAACTCCAAAAGGCGGAATAATCTTTAATACTGAAATTGAAAATAAGGAATATCTGATTAAGGCAGAATTCAATACCAGCTTTGATTACAACGACTTTTATACAAAAAAGAATTCTGGAGTTAACGGCCAGCCTTCTGTAATTTATTCTGCAAAAATTCCAGCTGATTTTAATAATGAAAGTGAAGAAATCAAATTGTCTTTTGATGGTTGCGGCTCAATTGACGGGTCAGATGGAAAAGTTTATTCAGATGTAAGTAAGCTAACCACCGCCACAGAAATTGTAAAGCTGATTGCTGTAAAAGGTGCAAGATAACTAAGGAAAATTTATTTATCCAACAGATTTTGATGAAGATAACGAAGAAATCGCACAGTTATTTGGAGCAATCTAATGAAAATACTCCCGCCGTCGTAGGTTGAACCAGGGTCTTTCGACCAGCCCATCATTATTATATTTTAGAGTTGAAATTTTTCAAGCAATTTTAAAAGCAAAATAAACGACTACTATAATCAGTTAATTAATGCAGGACCATCTTTACCAAATAAGAATTGATTTATCCAGCATGCATAGTTATACCATGCAACATCATCAGATTTGCCTTTTCCTTTACTTGGTCGTGCATAAGCGCCAGCAATAGTACAAATAAAAACCAATACACAGATAATAAATCTAATATTTTTCATAAAACTTCTCCTTACTCTATATTTACAATACCCTCACCGGTTCTGGGGTTTGCACCAATTTCAATAAGATGTTTCATCATCTTTTTATATGAAGGTAATTGGTGTCCATCAATACCAGGTATTTCTGCATCAGCATCGTGCATATTTGCATAAACATGACACATTTCATGAAGGAGAGCTCCATCAAGTTCTTCTGGATATTGGACAAAGAATCTGTCATCAACAGTTATGATAGATTGACAAGCATACTCAGCATTAGCAGTGGAGTTCCAATAATACGTAATAGCGGTAAAGTTATCATCAATCAATCCATGACCGTATCTGATATATTTAACTTTTAGCTCTCCATTAAAATATTTTTTATTTAATTCTTCAAATCTTTTTCTTAAATATGAGTCTTCTTCTCGACTGTTCCACCAGGATGATTTGTCAATTGTTTCAATTGAATTGGTTGTTGGTGATGAAGATTTTGTTGTAGTTTGGGCTATTTGCGGAGAAGATAGAGAAGTTGTCTGAGAAGAAGTTCTGGAAGTTTGAGTGCTAGTAAAGGATTTCTGAGTCTGATTTTGCTGAGGAGCCTGAGCTATTTGTGAAGATTGCTTTGTAGAAGTTTGATTAGTATTATTGTTTGTTGATGAGTCAACAGGTATCGATTTATGTGAAAGCCAAGGTTTTGCCCCTACCTTAGTCAAGTAATCCATCATTAGTTTAAATGACGGCAATTCATCTGAACTAACATTGTCATTATTACCATTCCTATCATTCATATTCGCAAATACGCGACACATATCTGTAAGGAGAGAACTTTCAAGCTCATCAGGATGAGAAACAAAATATTCATCATCAATTGTTATAACCGAACAACCCGCATAGTCTGCAACTGCGTTTACCCCCCAATAATATGTCACAGACATTAACTTATCTTGCTTCCACAAGCCATGTCCATACCTGATATACTTAACTTTAAGTGTGCCACTAAAATATTTTCTATTTAATTCTTCAAATTTTCTTCTTAGCCCTGGATCATCAGCGGTACTACTCCACCATAGTGACCTGTCAATTTTTTCTTCAGCATACACAGCAACTGTAAAAACTGAAAATAACAAACAGATTGATACAAGAAGTTTTTTCATTTTAAATTTTCTCCTTTGCTTTTATATTTTTGATTTAAAAACAAAAAACGCACACTCCTGCCGCCTTTAAGCAATAGGAATGTGCGTTTGTCTTCTATTAGTTCTGTTGATATTTACGCTAGAGCAAAGTTCGCCTAAGTTGTCGAGTCTGAAATGTAACGAAACTTTTGTCAATAACATAGTCATATTTTAATCCTAAGAACCTATTTTTATAATGTTATTATAGAGTATACAGATAATCATTTAATGACTAGGTAAAAATATATTTTTTTTGTATATAAAAATATACTGATTTTTCGGACAATTTTTAGTCCTCTTTCACTACCCTCTTAAAATACACGCCACCATTTTGTTTGAGCCATTTGTTGCATCTCTTGTAATCTGGGAAAATGCGGAACACCTCGTCATAGAACTCGCGGGAATGATTCATATGACGGCGATGGCAGAGTTCGTGAACTACTACGCTATCCAGAACTTCCGGCGGCATGAGTACCAGAAGGCAGTTGAAATTGAGATTCCCGTCTACAGAACAGCTTCCCCAGCGCGACTTCTGCAGTCGGATAAAGATACGGTTGTAGGAAATACCTGCCATTTTGGCGTAGTGCTCTACCCTTTGCGGAATTATCACCCTCGCCTTTTTCTTGATCTGCCTGATATCTTCTTCTGTAAGAGGCCCCATGGAATCAGCCAGTTTTGACTGTTTTTCCACCTTTTCAAGCTGCTTTGTAATCCAGTCTTTCTTTTCGCGGATAAAGTTTTCTGCCACAAAAGTTGGTGTTCCGAGCGGCACTTTTACGATGATTTTCTTGTCATCTGCCACCTGTATACTCATTGAGCGTCGTCGGGATTTCTGGATTATGTAGGTTATTTCCATTGGTTTAGCTTAATTTCTCTGAATACCACAGGCAGGCCCTGCCAACTGAGCAGCTTTTTTTGCCTCAGCTTCAGAATCACTAAGAATGTCATTATATTCAGGATGTTTTGAAAACCATTTGATGGAATATGAACAGGTTAATTCTGCCTTTATCCCCTGTTTTCTCAATTCTTTTGCAACATATTCTGTGATTTTTCCGGCCAGCCCCTGCCCGTTCATTTCTGGAGCAACTTCTGTATGAACAATATTTACAAGACCTGTTTTTACTTCCGGATATTCAAGAATGGCAATCTGTTTACCGTTATCGTCTTCAATCCAGGTTTTATTGTTTTCTGATTTGTAAGTCATACATTAAAGATAATAAAAATCATCTGGTAAGGTCAAATGTATCAGATTTCTTCAATTATTGAAGTTCCTTCTTCGCCATCGGTCCATTTCCATTTTTCAGTAAGATAGTACAAAATGTTGTAAGAACAACATAAAATCTTTGTGAAATTTTGTAAGTTATAACTAACAAGATATAGAGAGGTATAACTTATGAATACAATAAACACAAAAACAAAACTTTCAGAATTAATCAAAAACTTATCCACAACTCCGTAGCCGTCTTTCGGAAGTAAACCCTAAGTTTAAGATGCTTTCTTCTCCAATGGGAAATATAATGATTCCAAAAACGACTGTTGCAGATATGATTGAACGCAGTGGAATGTCAGAAGAAGACTTAATAAAAGGAATCACAGATCTTATTGCAGATATAGAATCTTCGGGCAAAATAAATAATGAACCTGAATGGTTTTCTCAAATTTCTTCTTTCAAAGAGATGTATGTAAGAAATACACAGGGAAACTTCTTTCCTGCTTTAAGAGAACAGGCTGCAAAAATGCAGATTGGCGAAGGTCTTGAAATAATACAAAAGTTTGAACCACTTCCTTTATATGAAGTAATGGATGGGCTTGGTTTTGAGCGTTTTACAAAGCAGCTTTCTGAAAATGAATGGCACGTATATTTTTATCGAACAAAAATAGATGAAAAAGGAATGGACATTCCTTTCCGTCCGGCAGCACTTCTTAATTTTCCGATGATTGATGAAGAGCTTGGGAATGTAGCCGTAAACTTTTGGGATCTTACATGGAATAATAAAAAGCGTTATCTTCCTTATGAAACCAGACTTTTATTATCTCTTACAAATG
>CAMNGG010000056.1 GCA_946537975.1 uncultured Treponema sp.
AGAAAACCGGGAAGAGGACGAAAAACTCAGGAAGGAACTTTCAAAACTTTTGGAAGAAGAACAGGTTTATTCCCCGGAAGATGCCAAGCAACTTGCAGCATGGAACCCTTACGACCAGAGCGCACCTGCAAGCTCATTCTTTGATGCAGAATGGATGTTCGGGGTGAAGGATGGGTTTGATATTGTGATTGGGAACCCACCGTATGTTGAGGCAAAAAAACTTAAGCATATTGCTTCTTCTCTGAAAAATTACTTTGTTGCATCGGGTACTGCAGATTTAAGTATATATTTTATTGAGAAAGCTCTTTCTCTATGTAATGAAAATGGGAAAATGACCTTTATTACTACAAACAAGTTTTTCAATACGGGATTTGGAAAACTTCTCCGCAAATTTCTTTTGGAAAAAGAAATAACACACTTGATTGATTTTGAACAATGTGAGGTCTTCGAAGATGTACTTGTTTCAAGTGTAATTTTAAGTGTAAAGAATACTCTTGTACCAAGCGGCAACAAATTCCTTTTTCACCGTTTTGTAAAACTAAATCATACTGAATTCAAAGAGAAGTTTTTGAAACATCAAAACCATTTTGAGACATTCTTGCAAGATAATCTTGATGAAAATGAATGGTCTTTTGCAACAGGAGAGAAAGCAGAATTAAAATCAAAGCTTGAAAAATTTCCAAAAATAAAGTATTTGGATGGCGTACATGTCTATCGTGGTGTTACCACAGGTTATAATCCTGCGTTCATTATAAGCAATGAACAGCGCGAAGAGCTTATAAAAGCAGACAAGAAAAATGCAGATGTTATCAAAAATATGTTACAAGGACGTAATATCCGAAAATGGTATTACAATGAAAGTGATGAGAATTTAATCTTTACAAGACGTGGATTCGATATAAAGGAATATCCTTTTATAGAAAAGCACCTGAAGTGTTTTTATAATCAACTGAAGCCAAAGAAAAAATCAACTGATGTCGAGGGAAGAAAACCTGGAACATATAAATGGTATGAAATATTGGATAATACCGCTTATTATCCTCATTTTGAAAAAACTGAAAAAATTATTTGGGGATTAACAGCTGACAAATGGGCTTTTGCATTAGATACAGAGCAACATTATCTTCCAAGTAACGGCTATATAATGACATCTGAGACATTGCCAATAAAATATTTGTTAGGTCTGCTAAATTCTAAAGTCTTACATTTTTATTTTGGTTTTATTGGAGTAATGACGGCTGGAGGTGCATATACATTGAAGGCTGCAACAATAGAAGCTCTTCCAATCCCCGAAACCACACCCGCACAGCAAAAGCCCATCATCGCTTTAGTGGACAAAATCCTCTCTGCGAAAAAAAACAAACCACAGGCAGACACAAGCAAAGAAGAATCAGAAATCGACCGCCTTGTGTATCAGTTGTACGGGCTTTCCGAAGACGAGATTAAGATTGTGGAGGGGAGGTAGGTGAAATTTTTGCTTTTTTGTGATAGAATAAATAGTGATGGAGGTGTACAGTATGGCAGAAGCATTGATGAAAATGTATGAAACAATGACAGAAACTGAACAAAATGAGCTTTACGATTTTGCTTTGTTCATTATTTCCAAGCGAAAAAAAGAAGAGAATCCTCTGGAAGAATTCTGCGGGGTTTTAAATGATGAGGATGCCTCTGTTATGATGTCTGCCATTGATGAATGCAGAAGGATAGAGCCAAATGAATGGTAATCTGATGGACACAAATGTTATCGTGCGAGTTTTGAATGGCGACAGGGAACTTATGTATGGCGCTGCAAAATCTGCACATGTTGTTCAAAATAAACAAAATGCAAGAGTTTTTGCTCGCGCTATCCGCTTCTCGGAGTTTCCAATATCGTAGCTGAGTTTTACGGAGAAATCAAAAAAGACCTTCTTTCACATGGTAATGTAATGCCAGAAAATGATATGTGGATTGCCGCGACAGCCCTTGCAAACGATATGACAGTAATTACCCGGGATAAGCATTTTGAACATATTCAAAATCTGATGGTGATAAAACTGTGATTTGCTGTTTCCTGACCACACCATCCCAGCAAAAGCCCATCATCGCTTTGGTAGATACTCGCTTGAAGCAGGTGCGTACAAGCGTGCTCGCCGCAAAAAAAAGCCAATCCACAGGCAGACACAAGCAAAGAAGAAGCAGAAATCGACCGTACAAGCACACGCACTTGCTATGCTTGTATGTATGCGCTCTATGGACCTACAGAAGACGAGATAAAGATTGTGGAGGAAAAATAAATGAAAAGAATTTTCATAAGTCATAATACTCAAGATAAAACAGTTGCAGATATTTTTGTTGACTTTCTTATTGCAGTAGGTGTTTCTCGTGAAGAAATATTCTGTTCTTCATTACCCGGAAATAATGTAATGGAGAATATAACTGTTGAAATTCGAGAAAGCTTAGATAACAGTGAGATTAATGTTATTATTTTGTCAAATTATTATTATCAAAGTGCTTACTGCTTAAATGAAGCAGGAATAATTTGGTACAAACAGGCTTCCACAATTATTATTGGACTTCCAGAAATTACCATTAATAATATGCAAGGTTTTATCAATAAAGATTATATGATTCGACATCTAAATAATTCTGATGATATATATGCAATTATTGATTGTATAACTAAAAACTTAAATTTAACTAACGTATCACATCAGGTTATAAATACAGAAGCCACAAAACTTATAAGAAAATACAATGACTTTCTGGATAACAAAAAAATCGAATTTTCAAACAATCGACTAATAAGTAATATGGATTTAGCAGGTATTTCAACGGATGATGAAAAAATAATTCTGTATTACATGATTACAAAAGGTGTTAGGAAAACCTCAAAAAACGATATTTTAGGTTGGCTACAGAAGAAAGAAATATTTAATGTAGATATAAATAACGGTTTCGATTTAATATCATCTTTAGGAAATTCAAAATATGAAAATGATTGTTTGGAATTGGATATAACATATTTTAGGAAGTACACAAACCAGAAAGATAATTATTTAATTGCGTTGCGTCCAACAGTTTTAAATCATTGCGAACCAGTTTCTAATAAATTCATCAGTTTATGGGAAAGAAATATCTTTTCTGATGAATTCAAATTATTTTTATTGTATATCATTGAAAATAAGATTTCTAAACTCGGAGATAGATGGAAAGCCAATTATGAAATAAACTCATTGACCGTATGGGTAAATGAAAACTCATTTCCCCTTTCAATTGCTAAGAAATATGGAGAATACTTAAATGTACTAATCATTAACAAACTTGTCTATGAGAGCGAATGGACAAGTTATGGAAATCCACGAGAGTATACAATTTATGATTCTTTACAAGTTCTATTGTTTGATAAAAAATTTCCATTTTATTCTGAATTGCAAGAATTAAAAAAGAAAATAGAAATACCATTTTAAAATCAAAAAAAGAGGTGTCAAAATGGCTCATATAAATTTAAACAGGAATCTTTGTAGAGAACTTAGAAATAAAATAAATGAATATCAGCATTACTCAATAACTAAAACTCATTCCATAAAAAAGGCTGGTGGGGAACGTGGATGGGATAAAATTTGTGCTATTATGGATAGATTGGATGATACAACACTTTATTTGAACTCTTTAGAATTACAAAAAACAGATTCGATACTTGCAGTATTTGATTTTTATAATTTTATGAATAATGCTACAACATTATTAGATTGTATAAGTTTTTTGGCTGAAATCTATGAATATGATTTTTCTTTTGAAGATTCTAAAATTAATATTTTTAATAAATCAGGAAAAACTGGAAAAGGAACCGATAAGAAATATTTTGAATATCTTCGTTCATTATGTTCTGTACATCCTATAGAAACAAGTCGTCATTCCGAATTTCAAGATGATTTTACAAAAGTAGAGTGTTCTCCTTTTGTACGGTGGAATGATTCATCACTTTTAGGTGACAGGGAAAGTGATTTGCTCGCTGTTGTTTATACAGATAATCCTCATCATAATTCCAAATATATTGGTATAAAACTCTCGGAGGTTTTTTCCTATGTCAACCATCGATTTAATCTGTTGCAAAATCTCATTACGCATATTGAATCTTATTATCAAAAAATAATTGATGAATACAGAAACATTCCATTAAAAAGTGTTTCTGAATTTTCAGACTATTGCGATTATCTTGAATATATGAAAAAAATATATGCGGAACGAATAAATTCTGGTTGGGATGAACAATTTGATTTTTATATTTATGCAATGAAAATGCGATTTTCAAACCAGTTAAACCAGGAAAAATTAGAAAAATATCAGAACGCAATTAAACTAGCATTTACATTTTTGCATCGCTATTTACAAAAACTGCCAAAAGAAGATACCTATGAGACAACAGGCATTCACAGTCAATCTGAAAAAACAATAGGGGATTCTTTATTCTGGCAATTACAGGAACGTCCCCTTGGAACCGATTTGATGGAATACAGTTATCCATTTGAGAAACTTTTAGGTATGTGGATGCAACCAAGATATATGGATATGGCAACTGCTTTAATTGAAGAATTAAAACCATTCTGGAAAAAATATGTTTGTTTCGAACCAAATATGAGGCCTATTGAAATTAGTATTTTACTCACAATTGCTTGTCATTTTTATAAATTAGATCATGATGAGAATTATAAGAATGATATTCCAGATACAGAAGAATATAGATAAGGAATAAAAACATGAACGAACAAAAATCTCTAATCACCCAACTCGTTGAACCAGAATACGAACTTCTTGTAAACAACATTTCTACGTTATGGCAGGAAGCAAAAACCAATGCCGCACTTTCAGTAAACACAGAACTTTTAATGGCAAACTGGCATACAGGCCAATATATTGTTGAATATGAACAAGGCGGAAAAGCAAAAGCTGAGTATGGCAAACAGCTACTTGTAAACCTATCTAAAGACCTTACTTTAAGAAACGGAAAGGGATTCAGTCGCAGTAATCTGACATATATGAGAAAGTTTTATCTGGCCTTTCCAAAATGTGAGACAGTGTCTCACAAATTGACCTGGAGCCATTATTTTGAACTCTTAAAATACGATGACAAAATGGAATTATAGTTCTACTTTCATGAAGCAGAAAAAGAAGGCTGGAAAGTCAGAGAATTAAAACGCCAGATGAAAAGTTCGCTTTTTCAGCGTCTGGCTCTTAGTACAGATAAGGAAGGTATACTTGCTCTGGCAAATGAAGGTCATCAGATTATTACTGCACAAGATATAATCCGCGACCCTTATGTTCTTGAATTTACAGGACTTCCACTTGGAATTAGGAAGAGGTTTTGCTTTTATTGGTCGTCAATATATGATTCCGATTGGTAGCCGCAGGTTTAAGGTTGATCTTGTCTTCTATCACTGTATCTTAAAGTGCTATGTCTTGATTGACTTAAAACGCGAAGAAATAAAGCATGGTGATATTGGTCAGATGAATATGTATTTGAATTATTTTAAAACTGAAATCTGCCAACCAGATGATAATCCTCCAATTGGAATTGTTTTAGGTGCAAAAAAAGATGAACTTTTAATGGAATATGCAACACAAGGAATTACAAACCAGTTATTTACAGCACGTTATCAGCTGTATTTACCAAAAAAGGAAGAACTACAGGCTCAACTGGATTTGCTGCTTTCAGAGGAGAAGTAAACTAATGTACGAATTCCACTTAGGCGAATACAAAGAATCTTGACGCGATAATGGCTTTATATGTGGTTATGTGATTTGATTGTCGGCTTGATGTGGGCTTAGTTTATATATAAAAGAAATCGCATTTATTGATTAATATGTGATGGAGATACTATGTTAAATTCACAAGATTATTGGGTGCCAGTAGATATATCTATCGATAGAACTTCTCTTGCAAAATCTTTGAAGGATTTTTTCTTTAAATCAAGTTCTGACAAAGAAATTAATCAACTGATAGAAAATTATGCTACAGATTTGAATGTCATTTGTGACAGATTTGAATTTGTTCAGAAACTCCAAGAGTTGAAAAAGCTTCTGAAACAGCATACAACTATTCAAAATGGTTATTTTGACAACGAAAACATCAATAAAACCAAGGTTATTGTAATTACCCGCGAAGAAAAAACAGAATTGGAAGGGGTAGAGTTTAACGGTGTTCAATATGATATAGATGCACTTTGCCAATATCTGCTTCTTACAATAATTGACAAAATAACCAGCGAGGAAAAACATGAAAAAAATTGTGTCATGGTTATTACGAAACTCTTAGCAAACTTCTTACTCTATAGAAGAATTAACAGAGTATGAAAAAAAGGATTCAAATGAAACAGGACTTCGTAAGAATTTTATAAAAGCTTTTAATTCTTGTATAAGCAACACCTTAAAAACACGAATACTAAATGCATTTATTATTGCAAAGGTTGATTTGTGCAAAGTAAATGAAAAAGATAAGGATTGGTGGGATGGTCTTACAGACGATGCGAAAATCAATAAAATAGCAATGTATTTATATGATGACATCCGTTGTAAATATACACATACTTGTTCAAAAACATTGCTCAACTTTAAGAAAATTACAACAAAACAACCTACTCCCCAAAAAATACTGATCAACAAAGTTTCACCAGAAAAGGATAATCTTATTTTAATATTGCAGGCTGTCATTGAAGAATTAGTACATTCAAAATATACAATAATTAATTGATGAAGGAGAAGAAATTATGAACGATTTGAATAATTATTTAGTAAGCAAATGCCTGGAAACTTCATCTGCGGAACTTGTTAAGCAAGCTATTTTAGAAGATATGACTTTATCGCCTGTGCAAAAACAGAATTGGATTCCTCTAATAAACACAATGTCTGCTGTAAAGAATACGGCTGATATATGTAAAATTCTTTCTGGAAGAATGTGATGGAACAATCGAGGAAACTTTATGAAAAACAAACTCGATAGAACATTACCCCTCAGTCCCTTGAACCAGAATACGAACTTCTTGTAAACAACATTTCTACATTATGGCAGGAAGAAAAAACCAATGCCGCACTTTCTGTAAACACTGAACTTTTAATAGCAAACTGGAGAATATATTGTTGAATTTGAACAAGGTGGAAAAGCAAAAGCAGAATATGGCAAACAGCTTCTTGTAAATCTTTCTAAAGACCTTGCTTTAAGAAACGGAAAGTGATTCTGTCGCAGTAATCTTACTTATATGAGAAAGTTTTATCTGGCCTTTCCAAAATGTGAGACAGTGTCTCACAAATTAACCTGGAGTCACTATTTTGAACTTTTAAAATGCGATGACCAGATGGAATTACAAATCAGTTGTTTACAACCCGCTATCAATTGTATTTGCCAAAGAAAGAAAAACTGCAGGCACAACTTGATTTACTTTTGGCAAGGGAAAAACAATGTCCGAATTCCAGTTAATCGAATACAAAGAATCTTGGTGATTTTAGCTATCTCCAGATTCCTGCTCGCGACTGGCTTACGTGGACTTGGGAAGGTGAGGACGACATTCTCAATATAATGCTGCTGAAAATTGAACACATGTTCTGGAATCTTAAAAAACACGGAATGCAGGCTGATTTTTACATTGATTTTCTCTCGCATTATTTGAAGCATTTGTTTCACAATTTCATTTGAGGTTGATTTGGCTGACGGAAAATCTATCCTGACCTTTTGTAAAATGCTGCAAAAGGAACTTGAAGAACATTCTGTTCCAATCAAAAATGGGGGACAATGAGCGGGCAGGAGCATTATTTATTTCCGACAAAAGGAAGCAGCATGCTCTTTTTACTCATACACCCAGTACCACGGAATTCCCAGCGTGCCTTTATAAAGCACGATTTCTACCATGCTGCCCTTTTCTTTTTTTTCGTAGAGGGATTTTTTTACCTCGACTTTTTTCTGCGACTTTCCGTTAATCCAAGGGGAGACGGTCAGGTAATAGTTGGTGTGCTTGCCTTTTGAAATGTGTGAGTCTATGACTTCTGCTTTGTAAGATGCAAGTTCCGTATGGGCTGACGGTAAATCGCAATTCACAAAAATGACTGCTCCGAATGAATAAGAGGCGAAAATTAAACAAAGCGCGGCTATATTGATGATTTTTGATGCACGATTTTTCCAATGACTCGTTTCTTCCTTGTCCACACAAAAATAATACATCGCGAACAGAAGCACGGTAAAAATTGCGGCAAAAAGAAAATAGCGTTTTAAATCGTATACATGATTTATGTAATCAATA
>CAMNGG010000057.1 GCA_946537975.1 uncultured Treponema sp.
CGCAAACATCACACATTCTAGACATTTTCTTTATCCTTCCTTATATAAAAACAAATTTCCCACGCAAATTACAATAGTTTAGAAAGAATATACAAATTCAAAAAAAAAGTCAATCGTCAGAACCTGCAGAACCTGCATTTTTCTTAGATTTATCAACTTTTCCTTCTACAAATTTGCCTAAAACTGATTTTAAGTCAATTCCAAGAGTCTCTCCAAGACTTTCAGAAATCTGAGTTACATTGGTCATTATATCCTTTGTAAGCTTTGAAGAATCTCCGCCATACATATAAATCTTATCAACATTCTGGTAAGCATTACCTGCGGCCTCTGCAATTTTTGGAAGCTGTTCAAAGTACACTTTAAGGGCATCAAGCTGCATCTGCTGTTTAGCCGCATCACCATATTCTTTGAGAGCTTCAGCCTTTTCGCGCATACCGTCTGCTTCCGCAACAAGTTTTGCTTTTACAGCAGCCGCTTCTGCTTCACCCTGAGCCTGAATAGCCTCTGCTAAAGCCTTCTTACCCGCAGCTTCATTTTCCATAGCAAGCTTTTCAGCCTCTGCTTTTTTCTGACGTGTATAGGCTTCAGCTTCAGCCTGCTTCTGGATTTCAAAAGCCTCAGCTTCAGCATTCTTCTGACGTGTATATAAATCAGCATCTGCCTGCTGTTGAGCCGCAAATTTTTCTGCTTCTGCTGTTTTCTTTACTTCAGCATCAAGAGCCTTTTCCTTGATTGCAACCTCTTTTTCCTGAATCTCTATCTGCTTTTCCTGCTTTGCAATATTTGCGTCAGCGGCTTTAATTTCAAGAACCTTTCTCTGATTTTCAGTTTCAATTCCTTTAGCGGCCTCTGCCTTTGCGGCCTCAGTATCTGCCTGAAGCTGTAATGATGCCTTTTTTATAGCAAGATCTGTCTGCTTCTGTGCAATCTCCAGCTCAGCGGCAACACGGGCATCATTAGCATCTTTATCAGCCTGGGCCTGGGCGATTTTTACTTCTGCTTCTGCGGCCGCCTTAGCCTTTGCGGCATCCTTGGAAATTGCCACTGTATTTTCAATACCAAGATTATTGATTACACCATTATCATCCTTAAAGTTCTGGATATTAAAAGTGGTAAGCTCGAGACCTAAATCATAAAGATTTGGCTTAACATTTTCCACAACCTTCTCAGAAAGAACCTTTTTATCTCCCTGAATTAAATCCTTCAATTTTATCTGTGAAATTATTTCACGAATATTTCCTTCAAGGACTGGAGTAACAACAGTCGCAATATCAGCAGTTGAATAACCGATAAATTTCGCTGCGGCTTTTTTCATGGTTTCCGGATCCTGAGAAACCGCAATATTTGCAACAGCATCAACTTTAATATTAATTGCATCCTGAGTTGGAATCGAATCTTTAGAAACAAAGTCAACCTGAATATTTTCAAGTGTCATATAATCGATTCTCTGCAAAAATGGAACAACAAAAATTGCTTTTCCAGTCACTGTTTTAGAACCAAAAGGACCAACCCTGATTCCGATACGATTTTTTGGAACTTTCTTATAAGAAATAAAAAAGAAAACCAGAAGCAAAACAATAATAGAAACGCATAAAATAAATAAAGATGTCATTCAGACCTCCAGAACTTTTTTTGATGTTACGAGCTTATACTCTTTTACATCTATGATAAAGTATAATTCTATTATTTCCCGCTGACAAGAAAAAAAAAGCCTGTGGATAGAACTGTATCCACAGGCCAAATACAAAAGGAAGACTCTATTTTCTTTTTAAATATTTGACACTATCAAGGGCAACTGCCGCTATAATAATAAATCCCTTAAATACAAACTGAAGGTTTGTATCAATTCCAAGGAAGGTCAGGCAATAGGTAAGACCTGTAAAGATGATTACACCAAGCACTGCACCACGAATCTTTCCAATACCTCCATTGAAGGAAATTCCACCAACTACGCAGGCAGCAATTGCATCAAGCTCAAAGCCCTGTCCGGTTCCGGCACTTGCGTTTGCACGGAAGGCTTCAAGGAAGGCACCGCAGCCGTAGAAGATACCTGCCATAATAAAGATTCCCATTGTTACAGCAAATACATTGATTCCGCTTACTGCGGCCGCTTCGGCATTGCCACCAACTGCGTACATATTTTTTCCAAAGGTTGTTTTATTCCAGATAAACCAGGCAACAAAAATGGCAATCGCTGCAGGAATAATCAGTTTAGGGAAGGTAATTACATCTCCGTTTATAACACCTAAAACCCAGCGGCCACCAATCAAATCCTTAATATCAGGATCAATTGAACCAACCGGAGTTCCACTTGTTCCAAAGAACAAAAGACCATAAATAATCAGCTGAGCAGAAAGTGTAGAAATAAATGGATGAATCTTAAACTTTGCGCTGAAGAAGCCCGAGAAGCAGCTGAAAAGTACACAAAGAGAAATCGAAAGGCAGAGAGCCATTACCAGACGGCCTGCCATTGGAAGCCCTGTAAAATCCCATGGCTCCATACCGAAGAAGGAAACGATATTCTTTGTAGGATGCAAAATCAAACCTGTAGTAACCGAGCCCAGAGCAACCATACGGCAGACGCTAAGATCGGTACCGGCAATAAGAATAAGACCCGCAACGCCAAGCGCATAGAACATACGGGTTGAAGACTGCTCAAGAATTGTGAGGATGTTAGGCAACGATAACAACTGTCCGTTTCCAGAAAGCGGAGCAATGATTACACAAACAATAAAGAAAATCAGAATCGCAATATAGAGTCCGTTTTCGAGCATGAACTTAGACATCTGAAAATTATTGATGTAGTTTTTATAGTTCATGGTCATATTTTCTTTAAGGTTTGTTTTACCGTCACGCAGGGAACGGTTGAACATTACATGATCTATATAAGCCTGATTTTTTGCACTTCTATATTTAGAGATTTCAGCCTGATACTTATT
>CAMNGG010000058.1 GCA_946537975.1 uncultured Treponema sp.
ATCTGCTGAACTTCCCAAAAACAAAAAAAGGCCTGTTCAAATGAACAAGCCTAATGTATAGCTGGGGCAGGACTCGAACCTGCGGCCTCCAGGTTATGAGGGGGCACTTGGGAGCTCTTTCCCGCTTGAAATTACTCTTGTTTGTCTTACTTTTCTTATATTTTACACGATTTTCCATTATTTGCAATCAAAAAACTTCAAATAACTTCAGAAAAAACGTATTTTTACTTAATGTTTTTCCTTAATAGCAGAGGGCGGAACTGTAGTATCTTTCCGTCCAAAATTCAGATTTTTGACATGAATTCTTGTTAAAAGTGTAATACTAACGATTGTTAGTTTTTACTGAAATTGGCCGTCGGGTTTTTGCCGAAAAAACCCGGCGGTCGCCGCTCAAATTTGTAAAGAATTTAAGTAAAAATTAAAAATTACAAATATAAAAGGAATCTATTGATGATGAGCTTTTACACATTATTTAAATATTTGAACATAACATATTTAATATTTCATCATATTTGTTAAGAAATATCTTATCTTCTTCAATCCATCGCCATAATCCATTTTGAAGCGGATCATAAGATTGTACTTCTTGTTTTGTAAAGAATGCTAATAAGAAACTTTTTGTGTCATGTATTTCAAAAGCATAACGATGTCGACCTTCATTATCTTCAAAATAATTAATTGGATAAGTTAAAAACTCATGTATGTTATTCTGGAATTTTACATATTCAGTTGTTTCTGGAATGACAGATATATCAATTCCTGTATAAAAATCAAGGGTATAAACATCATCAAGGGTAGTAACACAACAAGTCTTATTCGAATGATAAACATATCTACAAATACAAGAAATAATTTCGTAAATTAAAATAGCATAGGACATTTGTTCGTTATTATATTTTATATCTGTTTGAATTGTAAGTTTATGACATAAAGTAACTTGATTAAATATTTTTTCCTGCAAGCGTTTTTCAATTCCATCCATCAATGAAGAAATAAATGTGGTAAGGAAAACATCATCAAGTTTTATTAATTCTTGTCCAATATTATTTGGTCTAATACAGGGTGTAAAACCTTTTTCAATCCCTTGTAAAACATCAAGACTTCTATCAATTTTTCCATTAGGAAGAGGAATTATTATATCAATAAATTTTTGGAGATAGGATTCACAAAATAGATTAATTAATATATCTGGATGGTCTTCATTTTGATAATCTTTTCCAAATACCTTGGCTATATTGGAAGCCAAGATCTTCTTGTTTATTGTTATAATCTGAATTATTGGTATTCCATTACAAACATGATGAAGCCGCTCCAAAACTTTTATTGCATATTCAGGCAGGCAGCGGTCCAGCTCATCGACAATTAAAAGTATTTTATGCTCTCCTGAAAGTTCTGTTAGTTGATTTCTAATTTCTTTAATTCCACTTTTCAATGTAAAAAAAGAATCCACCTCCTTTTTAAGGGATTTTAAATCTGACTTTTCATCGCCAATTTTTTGAAAATCTTAAACAACATCTTTAAAATCTACAGCAATTTTATTTTGTACGGTGGCGTTCACAATTGAAATGACCAAGTTTTTCAGTATCTTTAGTGAAGTAGCCGCAAGTTTCTTGTTTATGCCATTTATAACTTCTTCTGACTTGCAGAATTCTTCAAGCTTCTCAATCATCACCGAAAGAATTGCAACAAGAGGTTCGTCATAAAAATCATTTTCCCAGGCATTGTAATGAAAGATTAAATATTTATTTTCTGAATCTTCTGCAAGCTGCTTTTCAAGTTCCGTAAGAATCCAAGTCTTTCCACAGCCCCATTCACCGTCAATTGCAAAGGAATAACCAGACGGATTACCGCACTGATTTGCGATTATTGATTTGAGAAGGTCTAGATATGGCTGACGGGAAAGATAATCTGTCATTTTGAAACTAATAAACCTTTATCCCCTAATAAATTCATTCGGAATTAATTCTTTTACATGTTCCTTATATTTTGCAAATTGTCGCCAGTCTAACAAACCGAAATGCTGCAACATTCCAAGAGCAACAGGTACGGAAACTTGCGATTGTTCGCTTATAAGATTCAGTCGGGAAGCATTTAAATACTTTCCGTACTGCTTTCCTACCTCGATAACTTTATCTTGATTTAAATAGCTCCCAGCACAAGAATCAGCCTGCTTTTCTCTTTCTGTTTCAGCTTCTTCTTCAAGATTATCTAAGAATGGTTCGTTCAGGAAATCATAATGATTCAAAATATGTGCAATTTCATGGGCAACAACAAACCAGAAGTTATCAATTCTGTCATAACGACAAGTGTAAACAACAAAAGGATTTTTATTGCATATAAAAGCGGCACCATCAAGATATGTTTTTTGCAAATGACTCAAAACAAAAAAACCGACACCGCAAGAAAGTAAATCATCAATAAGATCAGAAACTCCATTTTCTTTCGTTGTGTAATCATAAAGATGGGCTGCAATCAATTCTAATTTCTTTTTGTCGTATTTGGGTAATTCAAATGAAGCAGCGTTTAATTTTGCAAATTCAAACCAGGTTTTGCTATACCACTTTGTATAGTCGTAATCAAACTTTGTCTGACGAGCACAAAACTTATAATTTTGATTATATTCATCTTCTGGAATTGTTTTTTTATTGAATATGCGAAGACACTCATTTTCAATTCCTTCCAAAGTATTTACATCATATAAAAACCAGCCTTTCTTTTTCATTTCTGAAACGGGCATGTATTTTCTGAGCATTGCTTTTTTAGCTGTAAGTTCATTCTTTTCTGAATTTTGTTCTTCTCGTTTACGAATCTGATACTTTGCATCAACCTCAATCCAAAAATCGGCAGGTGAACCAAAAACTTTTTCTAGTGTTACGGCAGTTTCTGGAGTAATCCCCTGCTTGTTGTTTATGAGAAGATTTACAGTCTTTAAGCTGAATCCGGTTACTTCCGCCAAATCATTTTGAGTCCATCCAAAGGAATCCAAAAAATCTAGAATAAAATCTCCCGGTCCAACATTGTAAAATGGTTTTAATTCTTTTGCGTTCATGACATATACCCTTTATCACTGATAGTGATGCGATAAATCTTCAAGACCAATGATTCCGACGTTTTTTTCTTCATTAGTCCAATCAATTTCCATAATCAGCCTCCATGTCCTGTCAAGACGCATGGAATACTGATTTGTTCCTTCTAATTTTTCAAAATTATACCCGGGATATCTCCATATATCCTGAATTACTTTCAGTTGCTGCAAAATCCTTATAGCCTTAGGAAATTTTCTTACAACTTGTGCAGGAACTTTTTTATATTTAAAGGATTTTCCAGATGTATACAATTCTTCCAAATGTTCATTTTAAAAATGACTTCCATGTATAACCTTTATAGTTATAATATAAGATCAGATTTACAAATTGTCAAGAAGATTGGAAGATATATGTAATAACATATACACATTTTACTTGCCGATTTAGGATTATTTCAGTAAATTCATTATTAGTTATCAGCGTTGCTGCTCTAACAAAAAAGGTGCATTCCAACACTTTCTACATCTGGAAACGCACCTTGAACACAAAAAGAACCAATGTTCAGTTTGGTATCTGTATTGTTTATCGGTATAAAATATTAAAACTTTATGTTGGTTCCTACTTCATATGAAGGAGGAGAATGACAATGCAAGTAGAATTTGCACATTTACGAGAACGGTCTACTTCTGGAGGTTGGATAGATTTTGCTGTCTTTAATGCAAAATCAACTTCTGGAAATAATGGCTCTCTGTTAGCAGAGCTAACAATGCGAGCCAGAAATGCTGGATGTAAAATAGATCAATCTGCATTAGTTTTCCGTGAAGGTAGCCGAACTAGGTTTTATGGTGATCAAAACTTGGTAAAATATTTATCAAGTTTACCGTATGTACCACAATTTAACAAAGCTATTAGTTTCTAAAAGCTACCTTAACAATCATAAATGCTTTATTGCTGTCTATGATTGTTTCTGTCTATTCCATTCTCAAATAAAAAATATTTAGCTAACTATCAAAACAATTTGATAACGCAATTTATGTCTAACGGCCAAGGAGAGCATGATATGTTATTTGTCCTCTGTTTTGTAAAAGCGATGATTTTTATCCAAGAAAACTATATAAAATACATCAGTTGAAAGCCCATATTCTTTGACTGAGTTTTCAGAAACAAAAAAGCCGACAAGACGCATTGCACTTTCCATTCTGAATCTTGACCATCGTACACCTGAAGGCACATGGCAAGGATATTCAAAATCTGTATTTCGAGGAAACGCACCATAGATTTCCAGAACTTTTAGTCCTCCACCTCCAACTCGCTGGTTAAGCCAATACTGTTTACTTTCCCGGGAATAATCACGGAGTTTTTCAAGTAATTCCTGTTTTTGTTTATCGTTCCAGTCTTTAAAATCCTGTCCTGCTTCCTGACTCCCATCAAAGTATTTAAAACTAAAAGACAGTTTTCCCTTTACATCAGAAATTTCGGAAACAAGCTCTTGGGAAGGAAGATTAGAGAGAAAACGTTCTTTCCTTGGATTAGTCTTCTTTGGTGCCAATTTTTGGGAAGCCTCCAATCAAGTGTTTTCTGTAAGGAACAGAAAGAGGACGGTCATTGCGTAGACTTGGTGATTTTGGTTCATCAAGACGGTAGCAGAAACTTTCACCATCTTCTTTTTCAAAAAGATAGGTACGATAGCGACCAAGAATATCCATGATATCTACGTTGTGAGTTGTAAAAAGAATCTGAGCATGTTTCGGATTATTTTCTGCTTTGATAAACCAGTCCAAAATATAAGGAAGAATATCTGGATGAAGGTTGATGTCAAATTCATCAAGAACAAGCACACCGCCAGAATTTAATACTTCAAAGTAATTATTAAGTTTACAGAATAAAGCCTGTGTCCCTCGTGATTCTTCACCAAAAGCCATTGCATGTGTTTTATTATCAGCAAGAGAGTGGTAGAAAATTGGATAGGCATTAAGCTGTCCCAGTTCATTTAACCTTGTTTTTATTTCAATATCTTTGATGCCAGTATCAAAATACTTTATTTTTTCAACAGTAAATTTTAATTCCTCTGGATGAGTATAATAATAATTTGTGAGTCCCTGAGGATCATTCTCACCTCTGTCACTCATACCATAGTAAGTTACATTAATTGCTGTTTTGAAAAAGAAGTCGTAAATATCTGAAATTTCCGGAAGATTGTATTGCTTTAAGGTTCCTATAAAAGATGCGTTATCTCTAAAAAGAATATCCTTATGACCTTTGTACAAAGTATTCTTTGTAATACTGTTTCCTTCGCGGACAAAAATTTCTGTTTCTCTTGAGCCTTCTTCATTCTTCTTTCTAAAGAGGCGTTCTGTAATAACAGCTTTTTTTGATGCAGTTAATTCGTAACGGTAATAAACTTCATTTGCAAGGAATTCTGCATAAAACTCAGCCGGCTCATCATTGTGGAAGAATGAATCAAACATGATTGGTTTATCTGGAGTATTTGAAAAACTATATCTTACAAAATCATAGATAAATGAATAAACCTTAAGTGCATTTGTTTTACCAGAAGCGTTAGCTCCTTTAAAACACATTGCAGTACAAGCAGGAAGTCCCATTGAAACATCAGCAGAAACTCCTTCGCCAAGAGACAAGTCTATTTGCATCCAATCCTTAAAACACCAGCAGTTTCTACCGCCAAATCCTAAAAGCATAGTTACCTCTACGAAAATACTAAACTAAGTTAATTATTTTGTCAAGTTTTGACAAAACAATTAACTTAGAAATAATATTTTTAGTCTTTAGCAGCTTCTTATAATCCAGTTTTTTCACAGCCCCATTCAACGACTAGGGCAAAGGAGTAGCCAACAGGATTATCGCAATGATTTACGATTATCGATTTGAGAAGTTCGAGGTATGGATGTCGGGAGAGATAATCAGTCATTTTGATTCTTCCTCAATTCTCTTTGTTTGTCTGTCAAATTCCGAAATATATTCCCTATCCTGAATCACACGAAATATTTCATATTCATGGTGAGCTTTTTCAATTGCCTGCTCATGGCTAATTTTTCCTTTTGACTCAAGAACTTTCTGACGGTTACTCTGCAAAAACAGATTGACAGCATCAACACAGTCCTGCATTTTCATCAGGTTTCCGTCTTCTGCCTGCAATTCGGCATAATCAATGAACATTGTTACAAGCCGATTTAAGCGAGAGATTTCTTTTTCATTCAGATAATTTTTTGCAATCGTCACATCACTTTTGTAAATCTTTCCATTCGGGGAGTTTTTCCAGCTTGTAAGCCCCATATGTTCTTTTTGAGAGTCTGCACGATTATAAACAATTTCGGCAGCAGTATTTCCACTTACTGCAAAATGAAGTTTATTCTGCACAAAAGCATAAAAATTCTTGGTTATTTCACTGTCTTTATCATAATCACAGCTACACTGCTCAAAAATATCAGTAATCTTCTGATAGGCACGTCTTTCACTTGCACGAATCTCCCGGATTTTTTCGAGTAATTCGTCAAAATAATCCTGACCAAATTGCTTACCATTTTTTAAAAGCTTTTCGTTTAACACAAAGCCTTTTGTTATGTATTCTCGCAAAGTTTTCGTAGCCCACTGACGGAACTTCGTAGCTTTTTTTGAGTTTACACGATAGCCGACAGCAATTATTGCATCAAGGTTATAAAACTCAACAGAACGTTTTACATTACGATTTCCTTCTTTTTGAACTTGTTCCAAAATGGAACAAGTTGAGTCTTTCACAAGTTCCTGCTCTTCATAAATATTTGATAAATGCTTTGTAATTGCCTGGGGATTTACGTCAAACAAGGCTGCTATTGCTTTTTGGTTAAGCCAGAATGTTTCATCTTTGTAAACGACATTCACAACGACATCTGCATTTTCTGTTTGATAAAAAACTATATTGTTGGTTTGTTCTGACATTATCGGTTCCTTGGATATGAAATTTCTACTTTTTGGGAAGTACTTTATTTGGTTTATACTTTAATCCAAACAAACTCAATAATTTTGCCCTTTCCTTGTATTCAACATTATGTGAATCAAGATAACTTTTTACTAAAAGCATTAATACATTTTCTGCCCACGAGTTTTTGCTATCATTAAATTTCCTATAATAATGCTCAATAAAGCTAGATTTAATTCCCTCATAATTCAATTTAAAAAATATAAACAAGAAATCAAATGCAACACTATTTTCATTATCTGAAATTTCTTTCTGTAAAGATAAAATTTTTTGTGTTGATAAAGAAAGATATGTTCTTTGCAATATCCCAATAATAATTACAAATCCCATCATCTCAACATTTTGTTCAACAATTTTCTCAATTTTGTCTTTCTCAAGATAATTTCCTCGCTCTTTTTCTAATATACTAATTCTCTCAAAAATCCATTCCTTAAATTCAGGACTTTTTAAGGTATTTAAAAAATATGTCAAAATTCGTAAACCAAGTTTTTCAACTTCAAAAATCAGTTCTTTTATCTCCGTTTTCTTAAAACTTCCGCTTCTGTTTTTTATTATTTGTCCTAAAACCTCAATAATTTTCATTGAGCGTTCTATTTCTTTCATCTCGGGATCTGAATTTTCATTAATATCATTTACATTTAATTCGGCAGTTTCATCTTCTATTTTATCTTGTTCTCTACGCGAAAGGAGTCTCTGCTCCTCAGGTGATTTTGAAGATCTACTCATCTCAATCTCTTTTGGTAATGTTGACATCAATCCATTCATGAAAGAGGTCTCTTCGGTTGTTAATTTTGCAACATCAAAATTTTCAAGAGAAATCAAACAATGCAATTCTATTTCATCCAGCAAATCTGTATTTATTGTATGATGTACTGTAAAAATTAATATATTTGCATAATCTCGATTGTATATTTTTGTACATAACTCTTCTATTATTTTTTGTTCTTTATGTATAGCTAAGTACTTGCCAATAAAATAATAAAAAATAAAAGGATATGTAAATGATATATTTTCAGACTTATTGTTAATCTTCAAAAGAAGACAATTAGGTTCTTCAAGTCTTGCAATCATTCCATCTCCAATTAAATAATCATTTTTATATTCTTTTTTGAATTCATTATAGGATTCAAGAGAAAGAACCCATTGATTATTTGTGGCTTCATCAAAGATTTTCTTAGCCAACTGAGTAAAATAGTTTAAACTGTCATCAATATCAGATTGAGATAACCCTATACTACTAAGCTGTGCATAAATGATTGCATAATAACAATGTCCATATGAAGTAATCTGAAAATCTTGTGGCATAAAAGTTTCAAAAGACTGAATTATGGTAAGAATATAAAATGGTGTATTAGGTAATATATTTTTATTGAGAATAATTGAATCAATATGTTGTTCAAGAACATCTATTTCATTTTGAAATTGTTCTTCTGTAGTATAATTGTTTCTTTCAATAGTTTTCCAATTTTTTATAAGCTCATACCGAGAGGTATGCCCCATATTTCTTATAGAACAGTTATTGAAGTCAGCAAATACTTTGCTGTCCTTAAAAAACAGCAATAATTCATTTGCATCAATAGCAATATATATATAATCAAAATTCTCCTTTCCCCAATTAATAATATTATCTGAAACAGAATGAGAATAATTGTCTATCAGCAGTATTTTATTTCTTTTACTGCAAAAAATATTCAAAGTAAAATTTTCATATTGTTCTCTTAATGCTTTCTGGATTGTTTCTTCAAAATTACGAGTCTTTTTTATGGTATTTCCATCAATAAGAATTGGATAAAAATCTTTTTTTAAGGATTGCTCATATAATCTATACAGAACAGTTGTTTTTCCAGATAATGATTCACCGGAAATTAAGGAATATTTATTTTTCTCCGTAAGAAATTCTTCAATTATGAATTCTTTCTTTTCATTTTTACCATCAATTGTTGAAAAATCAAAAGATGGATTTACAAAAATATCAGACAGTTTTATACATTCTTTTCCCGAATTTCTAAATTCTGTTTTATTTATTTCATCTAAAAATGATTTTTTTACTTTTTCCGAAAAACTATCTATTACCGCCGTAATTTTTTCTGCAACATCAAGCCACGCAGAATCTTCTGATTCCCAGTTTAGTATAGGCTTTCCATCCGTTGGCACAGCCTGAATATCTTTTAATGCTGTATGTAACCAAGTACAAGGCTTTAAAATAATAGGTATAGTAATTTTCTTATTGTCTGGGTTTAATGCAAATTGTATCTCTTCTTTGCAGGCAGGGGAACTTAAAAAATCTTGTGATATTAAAAGTAAAACAATATCTGAATTTTCAAGATTTTGTTTTATATCATCTTGCCACTTGTCCCCTGGCATAATTTTTCTATCATGCCATTCTGTGATTTTGCCTTCATCTCGCAATGTAACAAGAAATTTTTCAAGCCGCTCTCTATATTTTTCATCAACATGACAATAACTATAAAATAATTTCATAAAACACTCCTTATATAATCTAATTTTATCATAACAAAACGTTCTATAAGTATCTATTATAAATAATGAATAAAATCGATAACTTACCTTACCTCCACCTGTCCGTTCATCAAGAGCGGCAAAAGCCTGTCACGCAACACAGTGAGTTTTTGAGTTTCCTTAGCAATGTTGATTATCTGCAAATATATTGGAGTGACTTTTTTCTTGTATTTTTCCATCAATTCTTTTGGCGGTATGTTTATAAAAGAATCTTCTACAATTTCCTTATTGATATGAGGCTGTTGAGCACCGGTTCTCAACGACATCAATCTGTCTATTTCATTTTGCAAATACGGATACAAGAAACAATTTTTGAATAAATCATTTTCTTTTATGCCAACAACTGATTGATTTATGCACGCATCTATAGCAAGAATGCTTGGTCGAAGATAACGTGTAATCGAAAGTGTTACAGAACCGGCTTTCAAGAATTCTGTTGTAGATTTTTCCACTGCAATTTCTGTAATTTTTTTCTCTGATTCAACGATTGGAAATATTCCGACTTCTCCAGAATTAAGCCAGCTTATTGTTCCATTATCCCAGAATTCATTGTTTGCTGTTGATGGAGTTCCTCCCAAAACAATTTCGCAAACATCCCCCAGTTTCTTAACTTCCCACTCATCCGGAATTTCTCGTTTAAGTACTTCGTTATATTCCATTTTTCCGCCGGAAGATTTGTATGGCTTGCCGTCTGCATTAGGGAAGTCAAACTGCACGAACCAGTGGTTATAAAGTCGTTTTGCCATTTGCTCCAGTTTTGCGTTCATGCGGCGGTTCAAGGCGATTTTGTCATCGAGAGATGAAAGTACAGCAGCAATTTTTTGCTGGGATTCGAGAGGTGGTGTTGTAATAATCAAATCAGATAGTAAATCCGTATTTAACGATGGCATTGTACAACCGACAGCTTTACTTCGTACATACTCTTTGAAATGCTGTTGTGTAAAAAAATAGTATAACCATTGAGAATTCACGACTTCTTTATTTGGTCTTACCCGCAAACATCTTCCCGAAAATAGCCACCCATTTTCTTTTTCTGAAACAAAAGAGCATCTATCCACAGCCCCAACTCTACTAAAAACAATGTCATTCTCTTTTAGTAAATATTTTTTCAAGCGTTCTTTATCTTCATCTGAAACCAGTGGCAGATTTTGAGTTATAAAATACTTATTTCCAAGATGTTCTACAGTAACAATCGGAGTCCCTTTTATTACATAGTCCTCATTATGTAATTGACTTCCAAAAGGTCCTGTTTGAATAGTCGCTATCTCACCCAACTTATATTTCTTCATCTTTCCGTTTTCAATTTTCAATTCTCAATTCTCCATTATCAATTCTCAATTACTAAGCGTTAGGGATTGTAGGGGCGGCGAAGCCGTTGCGTAGCAATGAAGCGATAGCGGAACCCCGGAAAGCCCGACCGACGCGAAGCGGCGGGAACGCCCAACTTATATTTTTTCAACTTTCCATTTTCAGTTTTCAATTCTCAATTCTCCATTATCAATTATCAAATCTCTTTGTTACACTTTCGCCAAAATATCTGCTATGAAAGCTGAATCAAACACTTCAAACGCAAAGCATTTTTTGCCTAAGTCTTTGAGCGAAGCTCCGATATGATACAAAATTTTTCCGTCAACAATCAAAAATCTGTCGTGCATTTTTGTGGTGTGCTTTAGGGTGAGAGTCGGATATTGCGCATTGAATTTCTGAATATCCTGCGCGGTGAGTTTCGTTTTTGGATCAGTGTAAATCACAACATTTACTCCTCTGCTTTTCTTTGAAAGTCGTTCAAGAACCGACAAATCTACATAACCGTCAATCAGCACGATTTCTTTTTTCGCCTGCGCAATGAAGCTTTCGCGAGCCTCCTTCTTGCCCTTCAAAAAAATTGCCATTTGGTGATGTCACAAATTGTGATTTCACCAAATCGACTTCTTCACGAGTCAACTGAAACATAAAATCTTCGGGAAATCTGTTTATATTTCGCTTTACCTGCTGATTCAATGCACGCACTTCATAGTCATAAATTTTCGCTAAATCGCTGTCGAGCATTACTTGAACACCGCGAATTGTGTAGATTTTATCTTTTATCCATTCACTATTGCGTATAGCAATTTCATTTTCCATTGTTCAATTCTCCATTTCCATTACTTCTTTCTTCCCTTAATTTTGCTTTCGGCATCTTCCAAAAGTTTCAACTCTTCGGCATCCTGACGGTCGGCTTCTTTTGCTTCAAAGTCTTTTCTTCGCTGGTCAAATTCAAGATAAATTTCTTCAACCTTTTTATCTGCCTGGATTCTTGAACGGCTGCCTTTATCGTCTAACAGAGGAAAATCATTATCGCTTATAAGTTTGTCTACATTATCTTCCCAGAATTTTAATGTAAGATCTTTTCGCATT